>CAOOJO010000014.1:0-1344 GCA_948496895.1 uncultured Acetatifactor sp.
AGAGCAGCCCCGTCACAGGCCGGGCCAGCACGCACAGGCCCACGGCGCAGGGGATGGAGATGATCATGGTGCTCTTGATGGACAGGCCTATCTTCTCCCGGGCCCCCTGATAATCCGCCGAGGCGGTGAGCTGGGCCACCACGGGGATCATGGCGGCGGCCATGGCCATGGCGAAGGCGGTGGGGATATTGGATATGGTGATGGGCTGGGTCTGGAAGACGCCCCAGCGGGCACTGAGGGCCAGCTCATCCACCTCCTTCCAGGCGGGCAGGAGCTTTAAGTAGATGCTGTTGTTCACGGCGCTGCCCATATTGTACACCGCGCTGCTTAAGATAAAGGGCGTCACCACCATGGTGATCATCTTGAAGACGGTTCCGTAGGATTCCACGTTCTTATGCCTGTCGTACTCGATCCGCCGTCTGATGATGCCCCGGTTCAGCCCGTAGACCCCCGCCATGAACAGCAGAGCCACCAATACGCCGGCCCCGGTTCCCGTGGCGCTGCCGATGGCTCCGTACACGGCACGCTTCACCTGTCCCGCCTGGTCCGTGGGCATCTCTAAGCTGCCCATCTGGCTCTTTATCAGCAGGTAGGCCACGCCGATGGTCACCGCGGCGTTGGAGATCTGCTCCAGGATTTGGGACACGGAGGTCTGCACCATGCTCTCATGGGCCTGGAAATAGCCCCGCAGCACCCCCAGAATTCCGTAGATGAACACTGTGGGGGCGAATGTCCGCAGCACCGGAACCGCGTTCTCCGACACGAAGAGCCCCGCGCCAAAGTACAGCACCAGGCTGGCCACGCCGCCCACCGCCAGCACATAGCCGATGGCCCCCAGGAAAATCCGGTGGGCATTGCGGTACTCCTTTACGGCCAGCTTCTGGGCGATTACCTTGGACATGGCGGATGGGATGCTGTAGGAGGATACCATCAGGATGATGGTGTAATAGTTGTACGCTGAGTTGTAGTAGCCCATCCCCAGCGCTCCAACGATGTTGTACAAAGGGCTCCTGTAAAGGAGCCCGATGATTCTGCTGATGATTCCGGCTGCCGCCAGAATCCCCGCCTGTACGATGAAATCATTCTTCTTTTCGTTACCCGACATACCTTTAACCTATCAGCCAATCGTACATTTCCTGATACTTCCTGGCGGACACATGCCAGGAGAAATCCGCCGCCATGGCCCTGTCGATCAGCTTGTTCCATTCACGCTTCTTATCATAATAGATACGCTCCGCATACCGGATTGTATTCAACATTTCATGGGCGTTGTAATTGGTAAAGCTGAAACCGGTGCCGGTACCTTCGTATTCATTGTAGGGCTGTACCGTATCCTTCAGGCCG
>CAOOJO010000014.1:1354-16879 GCA_948496895.1 uncultured Acetatifactor sp.
GTAGGCGGGGACGGTGTCGAACAGGCCGCCGGTCTCCCGGACGATGGGGATGGTCCCGTAGCGCAGGGCCATGAGCTGGCTCAGGCCGCAGGGTTCGAACAGGGAGGGCATCAGGAAGGCGTCGCAGGACGCGTAAATCTTGTGGGACAGGGGGTCGGAGTAGTAGATATTGGCCGACACCTTGTCGCTGTACTTCCAGTCGAAATGACGGAACATGTTCTCATAGCGGGGATCGCCGGTCCCCAGCACCACCAACTGGATATCGTCCTGGCACAGCTCATCCATGACATAGGCAATCAGGTCGAAGCCCTTCTGATCCGTGAGCCTGGACACCACGCCAATCATCATCTTCTTGTCGTTTGTGGCCAGTCCCAGCTCCTGCTGGAGGGCGCGCTTGTTCTTCACCTTCTCCTTGCGGAAGTTCACCGCGTTGTAGGGGGTGACGATATGCTTATCCGTCTCCGGGTTGAAATCCGCGTAGTCGATGCCGTTGACGATGCCCCGCAGGTCTCCGCTGCGGGCCCTCAGCAGACCGTCCAGCCCCTCCCCGTAGAAGGGCGTCTTAATCTCCTCCGCATAGGTGTCGCTGACCGTGGTCACCGCGTCCGCGTAGACGATGCCGCCCTTCAGGAGGTTGGCATCCTTATAGGCCTCCAGCTTGTCCGCGGAGAAGAAATAGTCCGACAGGCCTGTGATGCTGCGCACAGTCTTGATGTCCCATTTCCCCTGGAACTTCAGGTTGTGGATGGTGATGACGGACTTCATGCCGCGGAAGAACTCCCCGCCCTGAAACCGCTCCTTCATATACACCGGAATCAGACCCGTCTGCCAGTCATGGCAGTGCACCACGTCCGGCTGGAAGTCCACCGCGGGCAGGGCGGAGAGCACCGCCTTGGAGAAATAGGCATATCGCTCAATCTCCCACTTGGGATCGTCCGTGTAGACCTTATCCCCGCTGAAGTAGTATTCGTTGTCGATAAAGTAATAATGTACGCCCTCTTCCTCTGCCTCGAAAATCCCCACATAGACGCTCTTCCAGTTGAAGTCCATGTAGAAATGGGTCACGTATCTCATCTTGTCCTTCATCTGCTGCTTCATGCAGGCGTACTTCGGAATCATGACCCTTACGTCAAAAAACTGCTTGTCGATACACTTCGGCAGGGATCCTACCACGTCGGCCAGGCCGCCGGTCTTGATAAAGGGGACTCCCTCCGATGCCGCAAAAAGAATTTTTTTCATCAGAAAACCTCCACTGATTTTATAGCTTATAATAACCCCAGATTCATTATACAACAATATCCCCTCAGTGGAAAGCATTTTCTCATTAACATTCCCAAAATTATCCTATTTGCTACGATAGGAGAGCCTGATCCTGTCCGCTATCAGGGCGATGAACTCCGAATTGGTGGGCTTGCCCTTCCCTGTGTCGATGGTGTAGCCGAACATGGCGTCCAGTGTCTCCATCTTCCCTCTGCTCCAGGCCACCTCTATGGCATGGCGGATGGCGCGCTCCACACGGCTGGGCGTGGTCTGGAACCGCTTCGCTATGGTGGGATAGAGAATCTTGGTGATGGAGCTGATCATGGCCGGGTCATCCACGGACATCATGATGGCCTCCCGCAGATACTGGTATCCTTTGATATGGGCGGGGACGCCTATCTCATGTATCATATCCGTCACGTCCTGCTCCAGATTCCGCATGACCTCCGGGTTCTTCGGCGGCTCGGGCGCGTTCTTGCGGGCAGGGTCCTTCCCGGACGGCACTGTAATCATGATCTGGAACTCCTTGTCCCCATTCATCAGGTCGCCCAGAATCCTGTAGATTTTCTCGTTGTCCTTTGTAGCTGTGATGTTCAGCTGTTCCATTTTCTACCTCCTCGCGAAAATTCGTGGACTTTTTTTGTTCTCGCGTTACAAATTGTCTAAATTCGTCCTTTCCCATTATAAAAGAGAACCCTTTGTTACAGCAACCGATATTCACCGCACTATTCGGTAAAACGTGCAAAATAGACTCCATATAGCACATAACTCAACGGCGTTTTGCAAAAAGTTGTGTAAAAATCCATAACATTCATAATTTCCGGAATTGTTTTGAAATTACGATAAAAACCGACTTATTAGACATATTAATTCATGCTTGACAGCATGCCCAAAGAGAAGGCACAATAAGAGTGTGAGAAAGGGTGCGGAACATGAGACAGATTAATGAAGATATCAGACAACAGCAGTTCAGGCAGGTCTATCTCCTCTACGGCCAGGAGAGATACCTGCGCAGGCAGTACCGGGACAAGCTCAGGAAGGCCCTCTGCCAGGAGGGGGACACCATGAACACCCATTTTTTCGAGGGAAAGGACATCAACCTGGGGGAGATTGTGGATCTGGCGGAGACTTTGCCGTTTTTTTCTGACAGGCGCGTCATATTCATCACGGACAGCGGGCTGTTCAAGTCCGGCGGGGAGAAGATGGCGGAATATCTGACGAACCCAAACGAGTCCACCTTCTTCGTCTTCACGGAGAGCGAGGTGGACAAGCGCAGCAAGCTGTACAAGGCCGTGCAGGCGAAGGGGTATGCGGCGGAGTTCGCCGAGCAGGACGAGCGCACCTTAAAGCGCTGGGTGGCAGGCATCCTGGGCAGGGAGAATCTGAAGATTGCGGAAAATACGGTGCAGCTCTTCCTGACGAAGACAGGCACGGATATGGAGAATATCCAGATGGAGCTGGAGAAGCTCATCTGCTACTGCTGTGGGCGGGAGGCGGTCACGGCGGAGGATGTGGAGGCGGTCTGCACTGTGCGGGTCGCGAACCATATCTTCGATATGATTAATGCCATCGCCGCCGGACAGCAGAGACAGGCCCTGGAGCTGTACTATGACCTGCTGGCCCTGAAGGAGCCGCCCATGCGCATCCTGTTCCTGATAGCGAGACAGTGCAATATGCTGCTCCAGACCAAGGAACTCGCCGCCAGGGGGTTCGACAGCCGCGCGATTGCCCCCAAAATCGGCGTGCCGCCCTTTGCGGCCGGGAAATATCTGGCCCAGGCGGCAAAGTTCAAGGCCGCCGCCCTGCGGGAGGCCGTGGAGAAGTGCGTGGAGGCCGAGGAGGCCGTGAAGACCGGACGGATGAACGACAGGATGAGCGTGGAGATTCTGATACTGTCGGTGCTGTAAAAAGGGCTGCCACATACGCGGCAGCCCTTTATTATGTCATTTCCTTTCTCAATCCTTCAGCATCAGATTGCGGAAATACTGGATGGTGAAGTCGATTCCCTTCTCACCCAGCTCTCCCGTCCAGTTGGCGGAGTGGGGTTCGATGCTAAGGCACTTGTCGTAGCCCTTGGCGTAGAGGATGGCCAGGAACGCGCCCCAGTTGGTCTGATCCAGGCCCGCGGGGGGATCGTCGTAGCGCTCGCCGCCTATGACCAGGGAGCCCTTCAGATGGACATGGAGGAACCTGTCGCCCCAATCCCTGGTCTCCTGCAGGTAGTCCCCGCCCGCGTAGATGCAGTGGGAGGGATCGTATTTGATGTACAGGTCCTTCAGGTGACCCATGATGACCGTGTATGCCATGGGGTCGCAGACGAAGTTGTTCCAGCGGCAGTTGTAGACCGCTATCTTCACGCCCTTCTCCCTGCCGTGGGCAATCAGCTTCTCGAAATAGGAGATTGCCAGCCCGCAGTTCTCATAGTAGGACAGCTCCTCCACCCTGTTGCAGCCGGTGATGTACACACCGCAGTCAAGCTCTGCCGCCGCGTCGATGAGCCTGCATTCCAGCTCCAGCTCCTCTTCGCGGATGCCGTCCCTGGAGATGCGGTCGCTCCCCCACCTGCCTACAGCGCCGATGGGCATCTGGTATTTTGCGCTCCTGTCACGGATGGCTTCCACATTGTCCAGGAATTCCCGGGCCCTGTCGTTCACGTCCAGCTCGATGAAGGCCATGCCGCGCTCCCTGGCGCTCCGGAAATCCTCCTCCTCGAACCATGCGATTCTTCCTAGCTTCATAATCATTATCCTTTCTCAGGCATTCCTGTCTTAGTCGAAAAATACGGGCTTCCCGCTCTTGCCGGACTCGTAGATGGCCTCCAGAATCTGGGTCACCACCATGGCCTGTCTGGGCTCCACGGTCAGAGGCTCGCCGTTCACGATGGCATTGTAGAATATCCTCTGCTCCACATCCTCGGGAGCCACCGTAATCCCGTCAAAGAACGCCGCGCCGCCGGCCTCCAGATTGGGCTTCTCCACACACTGCTTGCCGTAGCTCACCCGGTTGATGCGAAGGCCGTCCATCATGTCGGCCCCTGCCTTGGTGCCGCACAGGGTGGTCTTGCCCTCGTTGGTGTCCAGGCTGTTCAGCGCCCAGGAGGACTCCAGGACAATTGTCGCGCCGTTCTTCATTTTGACGAAGCCGAAGGCGGAGTCCTCTACGGTATAGATTTCCGGATCCCAGTCGCCCCAGATATTGCCGGTGTCGCCCTTCTGATCCGCCAGCTTGCGGTACACGGAGCCTACCACCATCTCAGGCTCATAATTGTCCATCATCCACAGGGTCAGATCCAGCGCGTGGGTTCCGATGTCGATAAGCGGCCCGCCGCCCTGCTTCTCCGCATCCAGGAACACGCCCCAGGTGGGAACCGCTCTCCTGCGGATGGCATGGGCCTTCGCGTAATAAATCTCTCCCAGGTCTCCGTTGGCGCAGGCCTTCTTCAGATAAGCGGAATCCCCGCGGTAGCGGCACTGATAACCGATGGTAAGGACTTTGCCGGTGCGCTCTGCGGTCTCCACCATCGCCTTGGCCTCGGCATAGGTCTTAGCCATGGGCTTCTCACACATGACGTTCTTGCCCGCCTCCATGGCGGCGATGCTGGCAGGCGCGTGGACGCTGTTGGGCGTCAGCACATATACGGCCTCGATGTCTTCCTCTTTCAGCAGGTCGTTGTAATCCGTATAGACCTTGGAGTCCTCCGTGCCGTACTCCTCCCTGGCCTTCTGTGCCCTCTCCTCAATCAGGTCGCAGAACGCCACGAACTCGAAGTTCCCGTTCCTCTTCATGGCGGGGAGGTGCTTTCCGTTGGCGATTCCTCCGCAGCCTATGATTCCTACCTTCAGTTTCCTCATTCTTTATGTCCTCCTTTAAATAGTTTTCGGTTTTACGACCTCTCCGGTCTCAGCGGATTCATGAATCGCTTCCATCAGCTTCATGACGCGCATCACCTCCGGCAGACGAATCAGGCTCTCTTCCCTGCCCTCCATCACGGCCATCACATTGAGATAAAAATCGCGCACATCGCTGGTGACCTTGGGCAGCTCCTCAGTGAAGATGCTGTCGTCCCTTCTGGGCGCCATGGTCTTGGTCAGGCCGGCGGCGGTGATCACAGGGGCCACGTCCTTCTCGTCCACGCCGGAAGCCCGCACGATACGCCCGTTCAGAGCCCAGTCCTCGATGACAGCCGTGCCGTCGGCGCCCATCACGTACCATCTGGGAAGGGAGACGAAATTGCTGGTGCCCACCTCCACCAGAGCCGTCACGCCGTTCTCAAAGGCGATCTCCGTGTAGAAGCCGTCGTCCACCAGCTGGTTGGTCACATGGGTCTCCACCCCATAGACGCTCTTGATGGGCACGTCGGCGAATATCTGCAGCAATTGATCTAAAAGGTGCACGCCCCAGTCCAGAATCATGCCGCCGCCATGCTCCTTCTCCTGCCGCCAGTCCCCGGGGATGCCCCTGGAGCCGTGTACCCTGGATTCTATCCGGAACAGCTCGCCCAGCTTCCCCTCCTCCAGTATCTTTTTCACCGTCAAAAAATCTTCGTCCCAACGTCTGTTCTGATGGACGGTGAGGAAACGCCCTGTCCGCTCGGAAGCGTCGATCATCTCCTGTAGATCTGCGGAGCTTAAGGTGATGGGCTTCTCGCTGATTACGTTCTTCCCGGCCTCCATGGCCGCGATGGCCACAGGCTTATGTACATCGTTGGGCGTGGCAATCAGCACCAGATCCGTCTCCGGATCCGCCAGAAGATCCTCCAGGCTGCCATACACATGGAGCCCCTTCTCCTGGGCGGCATAGACCCGCCGCTCCTCCTTGATGTCCCAGATGCCGGCAATCTCCAGCCCCTCGATGGTCTGAATCTCATCATAATGCCAGCCTGCCATCCCTCCAAAACCTACAATGGCCATTTTATGCTTCATCACTAATACCTCCCGTTCTAATTGCAGCATGGTGCAAGTCCGGAAGAATGCCCGCACTTTGGGCATTCTTCCATGTGAATGCACTTTTCACATTGGGGGATTGGCTTGCAAAGCGAATTTCATTCGCTTGCGAGCCTAGATTTTCTTAGGCTGTGTCCTTTACAGCCTTAGAAAATCTTCTCACATTAGGCCCAATACATAGCGCCTCTGTCCTCGTAAATCAATACATTCTTCAAGAAACTGATAGCCTTCTCCAGGCCCTCCCTCCCGGACATGAGGCCGTCCTCATGCTCGATGCTGATGGCGTAGTCATAGCCCGCCATGCGCAGCTCGGATACGATATTCCTCCAGTACTCCTCGCCATTGCCATAGCCCACAGTGCGGAAAATCCAAGAACGATTCAGTTCCTCCCCGTAGTGGGTAGTATCCAGCACGCCGTTGACGGCGGTATTCCTGGGATCCACCTTTGTGTCCTTGGCATGGAAGTGGTAAATCGCGCCTTCCCTGCCCAGCTCCCGGATGGAGGCGCAGGGATCCATGCCCTGCCAGATCAGATGGCTGGGATCGAAATTGGCGCCCACCTGAGGCCCTACCTCCCTGCGGATGCGCAGCATGGTCTTCGTATTGTAGACGCAGAAGCCGGGATGCAGCTCGAAGGCTATCTTGACCCCATGGGCCTGGGCGAACTCCGCCTTCTTCTTCCAGTAGGGAATCAGCACCTCGTTCCACTGATACTCCAGAATCTCGCTGAAATCATCCGGCCAGGGGCAGGTGACCCAGTTGGGCGTCTTGTCGTCCCTGCTTCCGCCGGGGCAGCCCGAGAAGGTGTTCACCACCGGCACGTTCAGCTTCTCCGCAAGCAGGATGGCATTGTCGAAGTCCTTCTCGAAGCGCTCCGCTACGGCGGGATCGGGATGAACCATGTTGCCATGGCTGCTTAAGGCGCTGATCTCCAGATGGTACTTGTCCAGCGTCTCCATGAGGGCTTCCCGCTTGCCCTGGTCCGCCAGGAACGCCGCTCCGTCGCAGTGGGCCTTGCCGGGGAAGCCGCCGCAGCCGATCTCCACCATCTGCACGCCCCGCTCGGACAGGAACTTACATGCCTCGTCGAAGCTTAAGTCCGCCAGCGCTACCGTCAATGTTCCTAATTTCATGATATCTCCTCCATTTCTTTTATGCATTCTTTCCCGGAATGCGAATGTTCGCTTTATACTGATTATAAAAAAAGACAGCAGAAGAAGATAGATTCTTTCTGCTGTTTATCCATACGATTCTGCTGTTTATTTCTTCAAAATCTCCGAGGGCGCGCAGCCGTAATACCGCCTGAACTGCCGTCCGAAGTGATTGTAATCCGTGAAGCCCACGCTGTCCGCGATTTCCACCACCGTGCCCTCCTTGCGCTTGAGCAGGTTCATGGCCTTCTTCATGCGAATCTCATTCATATATTGAAGGGGCGGCATTCCTATGCTTTCCTTGAACAGGTGGTTGAACCTGTCCTCGCTGAGATGGATGATGTCCGCCAGCTCCCTGTTGCTGATCTGCTTGGTGTAGTTGGACTGGATGTAGTCCAGCACGGTGTTGAGCCTTTCCAAACGTCTCTTTCTGCTATCGCTCTCCCTTTCCGTGAGCACCTCCGCGGCGTACTCCCTGGCCAGATGGACGACCAGGTGCAGCAGCTCCCCCTTGCAGATCAGGCGGTAGCCGATTTTCTGCTCGCTGTACTCCTTCTGGATGGCGGACATGATGGCGTCTATGGTCTCGTCCTTCTCCACCAGCGACTGGAAGATTACATTCTTGTCTGCTAATTCCTGGTAGAAATCTCCCATGTCAAATATGATGACCAATACCCGCATATGGGTTCCGTCGCAGTAGCCCGCATGGAGCTCGTTGCTGTTGACCACCACCAGGTTCCCGGCGCTGGCCAGAATCTCCCTCTGCCCCAGGCGCAGGATGGTCTTACCCTCCAGCACATAGTGGAGCTCGATGTGCTCATGCCAGTGCTGGGTGAAGTACCAGACCTTCTTATTCACATCGTTGACGAACATCTGCACCGGAAACTCCGCGTCGCTGATGATCTTCTGTTCGTAAAATTCAAGAGACTGCATGGATTTCCCCTTTTTATCTCATACCCCAGGCCCTGTATCACTTAGTTATATTGTATTACAAATCAGGGATTATTGCAAACCTTTCCGTTAACGCGATGAGATGCGGACGGAAAAGCAATTCGTACGTTCACTTCGGCATCTCCGTACAGAAAAACGTCACCCGAATCCCGCCCCGGGAGAAGTCCACCGTAATCGCGCCCTGCTGCGCTGTCTGAACAATCGCGGTGCCGGATTCCTCCAGCCGCTTCAGCAGCTCGGCGTGGGGATGGCCGTAGCGGTTGTTCCTGCCGCTGGAGATTACGGTGAGCCTGGGGGAGAGCCGCTCCAGCAGTCCCTTTGGCGTGGAGTTCTTCGATCCGTGATGGGCGGCCTTCAGTACAGTGATATCTCTGATATCCCTTGCTTCCAGCTCCTCCTGCAGGGCTGTCTCCCCCTCGTTCTGCACATCCCCGGTCAGGAGAAGCGTCCAGCCAGCCGCTTCTCCTCCCCCGTCCTGGCTGTCCCGGGCGCTTTCCCGGAACTCCACATAGAAGCATTCCGAATAGGCATTCACATCCTCCGTGCCAGGGCCTTCGCCGGGGTGGACGCAGGTGAAGGCCGCGCTGCCGCAGCGAAAGCCCATCCCGGCTCTGAGATACCCTACGGGCACGGGAGCTTCCTGGGAAGCCTCCCTGGCAGCCCTCTCCAGATCTCCCAGCTGTTCCTGTCTGGCCTCCTGGGGGATAGCGGGCAGCAGGAGCTGGCCTACGGTGATGTTGTTCTCGCCGCCTGTCTCAAGCAGCTCCACCGCGCCGTTTACATGGTCGGCATCCGGATGGGACAGGAAGATGGCATCGATATTCCGTATACCCTCATACTTCAGATAGGGAAGCAGCAGATATTTCCCTACGCCTTTTCGGCTGCTGCTGCCGCAGTCGAAGAGGAAATTCTCTCCCGAGGCCGTCCGCACCAGGATGCAGTCCCCCTGCCCCACGTCCAGGAACGTGACGCTGTTTCCCTGCGCAGGGCGGCAGGCAAAGAGCAGGACGGCAGCGGCCAGAGCGCAGACCTCCGCAGCAGGCCCCAAGGGCCATCTCCTCCTTCCGCATATCCCATCCGCTCTGCCCATCACGGCATCATTCCTCTCCGGCAGCCCTCCATCCGCAGATATCCCCAGGCGCCCTGCCTCCTCCTTTTGTTTCCTGTGGCCCCTCACCAGAACCACCCCGGCCAATAGCACATAATACGCCACTATCTGCCACACCCTGGGACAGCCGGGATTCCAGGTATGGAAGGGCAGCCTGTCGAAGCAGCCGCAGACGAATTCGTAGGAGTTCAGGATAAAATAATCAATACCGCCCAGTATGCCCAGCCCCGGCACCAGCATGGCCAGCAGTCCCGTAATCATCATGGGCTTCATCAGAGGTAAGACGAAAAGATTCAGGAACACAGAATAGACCGGAATCTCATAGTAGAACCAAAGCTGGATGGGAAGCGTGGTCAGGGTGATGGACAGGCTGGCCATGGCGGACTGCAGCAACCCTCTGCCCAGCCCGCGGCAGCCCTCCCCCAGCGCCGCGCCTATCTCCCCCGCAATCCCCTGTCCCTTAAGGGGTTGCCCCTGCACTTTAAGGGGTTCCCCCTGCGTCTTCAGAACTCGACTGCGTATCCGTTTTGCTATGTCGCCTGCTTTCAGGCCCTTCCCCGAGGACTTGGATGGACTCAATGCCAGCACAGGGCTGACCACGCCGATTCCCAGCACGGAGGAAAAGGAGAGCAGGAAGCCGCTGCTTTGCAGATAATAGGGATTCCCGGCCACCATCACCGCCCCCATGACCCCCAGGGCCGTCAGCATGTCGTAGGTCCTGCCCGCCACCTCCCCGAACATCCGGATCAGATACATCCCGATAGCACGGCAGGCGGACACGCTGAAGCCCGTCATGCCGCCGTACAGAAGGAGCAGCACGCTGCCCCCGATGGCCGCCGGACAGATGGGCAGGCCGATCCTGCGCAGCAGCCTGTAGACCGTCATGCCGATGATGGTAATATGCAGGGACGAAATGGAAAGGATGTGCAGGATGCCGTTCCTCTTGTACAGATCCTTCAGCTCGCTGTCCAGATCCTTTTTGTCCCCCAGAAGCAGCGCGCTCATCACGGCCGCCTCCTTCTCCGGAAAAATCCGGTACAGCCGCTCCTTCAGGAAGCATTTCAGCTCATAGAGGCCATCGCGCACAGGCCACCGGTCCTCCCCGCAGGCCTTTATCCGCGCCTTTCGCAGCTTCCCGCCGATGGAAAGCGTCCTGTAATAGACCGCCGCGTCGAATTCCCCCGGATTGGTGGCATGGGAATAGGGCGCAAAGCTGCCTTCCACCGCCACCGTCCTCCCCAGGGGCACATCCGTCCCCTCCGGAAGCTCACATATGAAGTTCTCCACGCATGGAATTCCCTGCCCTGAATCCCCGGCAGACTGCCCGAAGGCATCGGATTTGTAGATGACTACAGACTTCAGATAAATGGATGATTCATCCTTTTGGTACACCTGTCCCGCGATCAGCAGCTCCCGGGCCGCCTCCAGCTGCCGCGCGCTTACGAAGCCGGACGGCACATCGTCCGCTCCTCCGGCCCCCAGCCGGAGGGCGGCGATGACTACCAGGAACAGGGCCACCAGGAACAATGGCCTTTTCATGAATCAGTCCCCCCTTAAACAGCTTTTAATGGAGCTTGCGTTCCGTGCGCTTCATGGTGAAGATGATGGCTATCCCCGCAATGGCAGCCATCAGCAGGTAGGACTGGAGCATGGGCATGAAATTGTAGCTCTCCCCCTTCCACACGGTGTAGAAATCCCGGTTGATATAGGTCACCGGCAGAAGCTTTGCCACCATCTGTACGGCGGCGGGCATGTTGTCAAAGCTGATGCCCATCATGCCGCCCAGGATCATCATGGCGAAATACAGCAGCATAGTCACGCAGTAGGTCAGCGAGAACTTCCGCAGCAGCGAGGAGATGGCATGGGCCAGGCAGAACAGAATCACGCTGAGGCTGAAGATGCACAATAAGTACAGCAGGCCTCCCGAAAACGTAGGCGCATTCAAATCCACCGCCACATACCCCACCACAAAATAAATCAGGAAAGCCAGCACCATGAAGATGATTTCCGACAGAACCCGGTTACAGATGGACACGCCAGCCCTGATGCCGAACAGCTCCATCCGCTGGGGGATGCCCTTCTCCATCTCCTGGGCATTGGACACTGCGTAGCCCATGAAGATGGTGGCCATGGGAATCAGGGATCCGATTCCCAGAAAGACGGAGGTGTTCATGGCGATGCGCATGGCACCCTCCGGAACCTCACCCCCTATGGCCCGGGTAATGATGATCATCATCAGCACCGGCATGCCCACGCCGAAGATATGCACATAAGGGTTCCCGATAACCTTGCGGAATTCGAATCCCAGCATCTGGAGTGATACGGTTTTTCGTTTATGATTGTTCTGCATCAGAATCCCTCCTTCCTGGCCTTGGCGTTAGTGTAGAGAATTTCAATATCATTATTGCTGCGCTTGTAGTTGACATCGTTCTCCTGGAGCAGCTCCGTGACCGCCTTTTCCGTCTCCGCGCTCTCGCAGGATACGGCGATGAGATGGGCAGGGGCCGCCAGCCTTCGAAAGCCGGCTAACAGCCTCTGGTTCTTTTCACAGTTATCCGCCACGATCACCGCCCTGCCGCAGTATTTCCGGAACAGCTCCTCCTTGGAGCCGTAATCCACCACCTGCCCCCTGTCCAGTATCAGCAGCTTGTCGGCCAGCTGGTCCAGCTCCTCATAATAATGGGACACCATCAGGAAGCTCTCCCGCTTCCCTCTGTACCATTCCACCAGCTTCTCCACCAGCTTCTGCCTGGTCTCAAAGTCCAGCCCGGAAGTGACCTCGTCGTAAAAGGTCAGGGCCGCCTCCTGCATCATGACCATGATGATGGTGAAGCGCTGCTTCTGCCCGCCGGACAGCTTGGAGTACTTCTTCCGCAGACAGTCCCCAAACTCAAAAAAGGCGATCAGCTCCTGAAGCTTCTCGTCCCGGGCAATCTTCGTCCCCAGGACGGCCTCCATGATATACCGCACCGGCATGGCGTCCGTGTACTCGTTGAACTGCATGTGCACCGCCATCTCCTCCGGCTTCAGCCCTGTCCGGATGGTTCCCTGGTAGGGCACCAGCCCCAGGATGGCCTTCAGGAGGGTGGTCTTCCCCGCGCCGTTGGAGCCGATCACGCCCACCCTGTCCCCCTCCTCGACGCGGATGGGGGAACCGATGGACAGGGCCGTGTCCGCCCCATAGCGCACTGTCAGATTTTCAATGGATAACAGCATATGATACATCTCCTTCTTCCCGTTTTGCAGGAGCTTCCCTGAATCCTGCATAAGGTAAGCATAGCAGGCCCGGATGAATTTCGAATGAAGAGGGGATGAAGCTTCATGTCAATTCCTTCCCGGGCGGAAAAGACAGCAAGGTCACTACGCTGTCCTCCCCATTCCGCACCGCAAGGCGCGCGTCCAGCTTCTTCGCGTAGTAGGAGGCGATGTACAGCCCCAGCCCATGGCTGTGCAGACCCGCGCTGTCCGCCTGGTGGCTGCCGGTGACGAAGGGTTCGAAGATATGGGGCATGAGCGCGTCCGGAATGGTCACGCCGAAGTTCTCTATCCGGAGTTCCCTCTCCCGGGGCGCCCCGCGCAGCTCGATCCGGATGCGTCCCCCCGCAGGCGTATACCGCACCGCGTTGGACAGCAGATTGTCCAGTATCCGGGAGACCATGGCCTCATCCGTATCTGCCAGGAGGCCCATATCCTCCGGGACCTCCAACCGGATTCCCTTATCCGCCACCGCCACCTGATAGGATCGGAGCCTTTCCGCCAGCACCTGCCCCACATCCGTCTCCCGGATGCTCATGTCCCGGGCGCAGTGGTTCAGGTAGAGGATGTCCTCCACCATTTTGCGCATGGAGAGGAGCTGCTCCTTCACCCTGGGCAGATAGACCTTTGTATCCTTATACCTTCCCACCTCGTTCAGCATGCCGTCCACCAGGAGGAGGGCCGCCGCGACAGGGGTCTTGAGCTGATGGGAGGAGGAGCGCAGGAAGATTTCCTGCCGTTCGTTCTCCTCGGCCAGCTCCCGGTTCTTCTCCTCCAGCTCTGTATAGCTCTCCCGAATCTGCTGGTAGAGGTCGTCCAGGGCCTCCGCCAGCTCCTGTACCTCGTCCTTTGCTTTCGTCCCCTTCTCCACCAGCCGCTCTACGGAGAAATCCTTCCTGTGCTTCATCTCCTCCGCATGCCGCACCAGCTCCAGGATGGGGCGCACGATACCTCTGGAGTACATCCCGGAGAACAGTACCGCCAGCAGGGCGATCATAGCCCCCAGCATGGGGAGGCTCTGCAGCACCACAGGACGGATTTCGTCCGCCCCGGGCGTGACTGCCGGTAAGACGGAGAAAACAATCCGTTCCTCCGTCTGCTCCATGGCCACATAGTTGGTATACCGGTCGCCCAGAACCTGCACTCCGGCCTCTACCACCATACAGCCGTCGGAATAGGAATGAATCCTTACGGATTCATTGGAGAATTCGTCCTCTATGTCCCTCTGATAGCGCAGCCGGACGCTGACGGGCAGTTTTCCCTCCCCCTGCCCGGTCTCCGACAGGATGTTCCCCAGCTCCTCCAGATTCTTCTCCATCTCTCCCCACAGCTCGTCCCAGTCCTGCGCTTCCGCGTTCCCGGCCCGGAAGAGCAATTCCCGGCACCTTCCCAGAATCTCCCGCAGCCTCTCGTCCCGAAGCCGCACCTCCGCCGAAAAGGCCTTTCCCGTCATCAGCACATAATCCCCGCTGGCCGGAATCTCCAGGGAAAAGCAGGCCGTGGGGTTGCGCACCCGCGCCTTCTCATAGGAGCCGTCCTCCATATAGGCCCTGTGCTGCGCCACCACGGAGCGCAGATTCTGCTCGCACACATAGTCCACGTACAGGGATGGCAGCATGTATATGAAATATCCCACCAGAAACAACAGCAGCCCCACCGCCAGGGCCATGCTGTACAGCAGATTCTTTCGTCCCAGACGCATAGATAGCCTCCTACTTTCTGTTCCGCGTCTGCCCGTCCGTCACCAGGCATGGCGGAAATGTTCAATGGCCGCCCGCCGCATTCTCCTGCGCAGCCTTGTCAAATTGATAGCCCACGCCTATCACGGTTCTGATGCAGGGGATGGGGAGCTTCTTGCGCAGGTTCTTCACATGGGCGTCGATGATCCGGTCGTTTCCGATGTAGTCCTCATTGAAGATGCTCAGGATAAGCTGCTCCCTGGTGAAGACCCGGTTCGGCTGGCCCATCAGTGTGTGCAGCAGCAGATATTCGCTGAGGGTCAGTGGGAGCTTCTCACCCCGGTAATAGGCGCAGTAGGCCTCCTCCCGCAGCACCAGCCCCTGGCTCCGCTCTTCCCCGCCCCCCGCGGTGCGCCGCAGGATGGTCTCCATCCGCTTGAGCAGGATGATGGGGGACACCGGCTTGATGACATAGTCGTCCGCGTACAGGTTGAAGGCCTTCACCTGGGTCTGCTCATCCTCCAGAGCGGTCAGCATGATGGCCGCCGTCTTCTTCCGGTTCTCCTGGAGATACCGCAGCACCTCGAAGCCGTCCACCCCCGGCACGCAGATGTCCAGCACCGCTATGTCGAACTCCTGCTCCCGCAGAAGGTCTATGGCCGCGTCCCCCCGCTCCGCCCCGGTCACCTGATATCCGGACATGGTCATGTATTCCGTCAGGACCTCCCGGATTGTGGGTTCGTCCTCCAGAAACAAGACCCTGTACGCCGCGTCCTTCATCCGCGCCACCTCCCCCGGCTCCCGCCGGGAGCCTTTTTTCTATTTTCCATTGTACTGCTGGGATATGAATTTCATATGAAGATTGTGTGAGAAACTTCTCTCGTGAAAAAGATTCTAGTTCTCCGGCGTGACGACGATGTCCAGGTTCCTCTCATAGGCGGAGGGCGAGAAGGTAGAAGGCACCTCCCCATTGATCAGAATCTGTACCTTGTTGATATTGCTCAGCTCCACCAGGGAATTGACGATAGAATAGACAGAAACATCCGTTGATACGTTATTCACCACACTCAGGAAATTCTCGTCCAGGTTCACATAGCAGACGCCGTCCTTGGTCATGACATTGACAATCTTGGTGTTGGGGTTGATGGAGGGGTACAGCCCCTCTATCTGGCCGCTGG
>CAOOJO010000015.1 GCA_948496895.1 uncultured Acetatifactor sp.
TACCACGCTCACGTCCTGGGGCACCTGGTACCCCGCGTCCTTCAGCGCGTTGATGCACCCCACGGCGCTCAGGTCGTTCCCCGCGATGAACGCATCCGGCATCTCCACCTCCCGGCGGCGCAGGAAGCTGGTGACCGCGTTATAGGTATACAGCTCGTCGAAACGGCCGTCCAGGACGAACTCCTGCCGGACAGGCAGCCCATACTCCTCCATGGCGTCCAGATATCCCTGCTTTCTCTGGACCCCGTCGAACACATCCATGGAGCCCTCCAGGAAGCCGATCCCCCTGTGCCCCAGGTTGATCAGATATTTGGCTGCCTGATATCCCATCCGGCGGGAATCGAACACCACGCTCCCGATCCGGCTGCTGCTGTACGCCCGATCCAGGAACACGGCGGGAATCCGGTGCTTCTCCAAAAGCTGTATGCCCGCCTCCCGGAACCATTCCCCCAGGAAGATAAAGATGCCGTCGAACCCCTTTCCCAGAATGTGGTTGCGTATCACCTCGTCGTCCCTGGTGATGACGATGTTCAGCGTGTATCCCATGTCGTTGCACTGTTGGTTCATGGAGCCAAGGAAGGTGGTGAAATAGTCCCCCTGGATGCTGGAGGTCAGAAAGGCCAGCTCATTGCTCCTCTTCGTCTTCAGCATCCTGCCGTTCATGTTCGGCACATAATCCAGCCGCTCGGCCACCTCCAGAATCTTCGCCCGGGTCTCTTCGTTTACCAGGTTCGAATTGTTCATGGCATTGGAGACCGTGGAAATCGCCACCCCTGCCTCCCTGGCCACATCTTTGATCGTCACTTTCGCCATATGTCCAAATCTTCCTGCCTATCCTGTCTATTCTGCCTGTTATTATGAAACGTTTTTATTATACCGCAGTTCTCTGTAAAAATCCAGTGTTTTCTTGCAGATTTGAAACAGGTATGAAATCCAGGAGAAGCGCAGGTCATTTCATGGCCCGAATCATGGGCGTGTGGCTGTCGCTGGAATACCCCAGGCACTCCACGCTGGCGAAGCCTGCCTCCTGCAGGAGGCCCATCTCATGCTCCAGCGTCAGGGGCGCGTCGAAATGGACGAACACGTCTGCCCCGATCCCGCTCCGCTCCCGCCTGCGGGCGCATTCCGCGAAAAGGTACGCCTCCATCTCCTCCGACTCCGCGATGTAGTCCGCCTCTAAGTAACAGCCGCCGGGCCTGAGCACCTGGTAGAGCTTCCGGAACAAGATAAGCTTGTCTTCTGCTCTGAAGTGGTGCAGGGTCTCAAAGGAGACCGCCGCGTCGAAGCAGCTTTCCCCCAGGGGAACCTGAAAATAGTCCCCCTGGATCAGGCGGATGTCCCTGTCCCTGTGCTTGTCCCTCAGCCGCTCCAGCATGGCGGGCTCCAGGTCGATGCCCGTGACCCTGATGTCCGGGCGGAGCCGGAATATCTCGTCCAGCTCCAGCCCGGTGCCGCAGCCTATGTCCAGGAGGCTCCGCGCCTCCCCGGGGATCAGCCGGGCCATCCACTGATAGCTGTCCCGCCAGACAGACATGTGTTCCTCATAGTCGCCTACGCGCTTCGCGAAGAAGCTCCCCATCTCCTCCAGGGGCTCCTCCGCGGTGTCGGCCAACCATTTTTTAATGTCTTCAAATTCGCTCATTCCTTTTCCTCGTCTTCCTCTTTCCTGTGCCGGCCCATGCATGCCGTATCATTTTCGGGATTTTTCCTCCCGGAAAGCCCATCCGGCCCGTCCTGTCCCATCTGGCCTGTCCAGCCTGTCCGGCCCAGCTCCAGCACGATCCGACTCCCCACGTAATCCTGCGGCAGCTCCAGCTTTCCTTCCTTTACAAGCTGCCTGACCTTGCTCCGGGAGACCTGGCAGATTTCCGCCACCGCTTTGTCCGTCCTAATCTTCAGGCCCCAGGGGTTATGGATTGTCAGCAGGGGGCGGCTCTGTGGGCGTTCCCGGCTCTCCAGACTCTCCCGCACCTCCATCGGCCGGATCTCATAGGCCACATGCCCCCAATCTATCTCGGCCCTGTTCCTGGCGAAGACCCCTTTGTCCATGCCGTACCGCAGAGCCGTCTCCCCATCGTTTTCCAGGAAGCGGCGGTACTCCTCCCCGGGGATGTCCTCCGGCTTCACTCTTTCGTAGATAGTCAGGTTGTAGGTGTGCCCGCAGCTTTTGCACTGGTAGATCAGCCAGACATCGATCCGCTTCCCGTTGGCATTGACGCGGAAGCTCCCGGTGCTCTCATAGGCCGCCCTGCAGCCACAGCCCGGGCAGTTCCGCAGGACCTGATAGCCGGATATGGGGATGATTCTATATTCAGTTGTATTCCAATAGCACATTTTGCGTCTCCTCTTACAGACAGGCGCGCAGTTTTGCCGCGCATCCCGTTCCTCCGGATCTGCAAAGGCTATTACCCTATTCTCTTATATTTGCAATAGCCTCTGCTACGCAAAACGCTTGGGTGTGGTCATAAGATTCCCTCCTTCCCTGCATCCTCTCTTCCATGCGCTGCCTTCCCGCGCACTTCCTTTCCACCATACCAGAAAATCCCCGCCGCATCCACCTCAACCTTTTTTCCAAAAAAAGATGGGGCTGGCCTTCCCTGAAATCCCCTTGACCATGTCCCGGAATCAGTGTAAAGTGAAAGATGACTCTGCATCAGAAAGGAAGGAACTCTTATGGATACAAAAGAACCAAGGCAGCTCTTCCCAGAAAAGCTGATAGACGCCCTGGACCAGGAGACCATCCAGGCCTTCCAGAGGCTCAACGCCACGTCCAGGGACCTGATGTCCTGCTACCGCTGCGCCATCATGGAGCTCGAGACGAAATTCCGCGTCCTGAACGAGCGCTTCTCCCTGCACCATGACCGCAACCCCATCGACGCCATCCAGAACCGCCTGAAGTCCCCCGAGAGCATCCTGGACAAGATGGTGCGCAAGAACCTCCCCTTCACCCTGGAGGCCATCGAGGCGAACATCTTCGACATCGCGGGCGTCCGGGTGGTCTGCTCTTTCATAGACGACATCTATATGCTGGCGGACTGCCTCCTGCAGCAGGACGACATCCGGCTGATCCGGCGCAAGGATTATATCGAGAACCCCAAGCCCAACGGATACCGCAGCCTCCACCTCATCGTGGAGGTCCCCATCTTCCTGCAGGACGGGAAGAAGCTCATGAAGGTGGAGGTGCAGCTGCGCACCATCGCCATGGAATTCTGGGCGAACTTAGAGCACCAGCTGCGCTACAAAAAGGACCTGCCGCCGGAGGTCATCGCAAAGACAGAAGCCCAGCTTTACGAATGCGCAAAGCTGAGCTCCGTCCTGGATACCCATATGCAGGATATCAAAGATACGATTGAAAGCCATTTTTAGGGCCGGGGGTCCCGTACTGCTCCTCCAGGAGCGGGATGCCGTAAGCCCGGGGCGTGCCTTCGATGCGCGCCATGTACTTACGCAGCTCTCCCCTGCAGTGCTCCGGCCCGCCTTCCCGCATCACCGTCCACATGGGATCCACGTCCGACCTGGAGGACTTCATCATCTGATCCGTCCAGTCCAGGATCATCTTCGCGCCCCTGGCGCAAAGGTCAGGCCTCTCCGGCGCCAGATTGTGGAGCTCATGGGGATCGTCCTTCACATGGAACAGCATCTCCTCCGGCAGCAGGTGGTAGCCGCCATGGATGGTGCGGATATAGATGTAATCGTCGAAGCGCACGCTCCTCTGGCACACATGGGCGCACTGGGTCAGCACCGCGTAAGGCTTGGAGCAGTCCGTCCCGTCCTTCAGGGCCTTGGCAAAGGAGACGCCGTCAAAGCGGAAGCCGTCCCAGGTGGCCATGGACGTGCCCAGAAGCTCCTGCATGGTGGGGGCCAGATCCGTGTTGTCATGGAAGCCCTTCACCACCGCTCCCCTGCGCATGCCCGGCCAGCGGACGATCAGAGGGATGCGGCAGACAGGATCGTCCGCCATGCCATGCTCGGCATACACGCCGAACTCGCCCAGGTCTTCTCCGTGGTCTGCGGTGATGATGATGGCCAGGTCGTCGTCGTACAGTCCGTTCTCCTTCATCCAGTCTATGATTTTCCCAATGTTGTCATCGGTGTACCGGATGCCGTCGTCGTAGGCGTTCAGGAAGCGCTTGGCCTCCTCCAGGGTCTTTAAGCTGCCGGGATGCTTGGGCAGATGGGCGAAGCTGTCGTCATTCCACATGTTGATCTCATTGGCTCCGTGGGGGCCGATATGTAGCAGATGCTCCTGGAAGATCTCCTCCGTGATCCAGTCGTCGGGCATGGGCGTGCCCTCGAAGCTGTTCTCATAATCCAGAGGCGTGCGGTAGGGCGTGTGGGGATCCCAGTAGTGCACATGCATCATCCAGTTGTCCTCTTTCCCGTTGCGCTCCAGCCATTCCAGCACCTTGGGCGTCACCATGTCCGCCGATTCATGGCCTCTCCTGCCCACATTGACGCACTCGTTGAAGCCCGCGTTGAACCACCAGGCGCTGTGGCGCTCCGCAAAGGTGGAGAAGGATACCGTGTGCATCCCCGCCCTGCGGAACTGCATGAACAATCCGTTCTCGGACAGCTCGTCCGTGAAGCTCCTGCTCCTGCCCTGGAGGCGCATGTCCGCCGCGGTCCCGCCGTGTCCTACGACGCCGTTGTGGATGCCGTACTGTCCGCTAATCATGGACGCCCGGGACGGCAGGCAGGGCGCGTTGGGGCAGTAATAGTCGTCGAACCGCACTCCCTCCTGTGCGATGGCGTCTATCACAGGCGTGGTGTTCCTGCTGTAGCCGTAGCAGCCCATGTGGTCGGCCCGCAGGGTGTCGATGTCGATCATGATTACTCTCATTTTGTTTCCCTCCTTCATTTCAGCCCGGGTCTGGGGCGACGCCACGGGCCGGATGTGAATATAATTATGTATCTGAAGTATGTCTGCTTATCATAAAGCATAGCATGATCCGGCCTGCAATTCAACCTATAAATCCCCGTGCAAGCCTGGCCGGGCGAAGGGCTGGCTCAAATTATTATACATTTTTTCATGCATAATCCCATGCCATATTCATCCAATTTCATTTATTCCTTATTTTTTTACGGAATCCATTGACATTTTATGCATAAAGTGCTAGTATCTGTCCATTGGCTCCACACAGGGGGCCGATAAATACATATCGGGAGGATATTATTATGAAGAAATGGATTGCGTTATTGCTGGCTTCCGCCATGGTACTGTCCATGGCCGGCTGCGGCAGCGAGCCGCAGGCGAGCAAGGAGCAGGAGAGCCAGACGGAGGAAAGCAGCGAAGCCGAAGAGAGCAGCCAGGCGGACAGCGCCGAGGCCGACCTGGGCAGCGCAGGCGAGAGCGAGGCAGGCGAGGAGAGCGGCGCAGATGCCCCCCCTGCTTCCGAGGCGGGGAGCTTCACCACCGCCGTGGAGGGGAAGCTTATCATGGCCACCAATGCGGCCTTCCCGCCCTATGAGTACGTGGAGGGCGGCGAGATCGCCGGCATCGATGCGGAGATTGCGGCGGCCATCGCCGGGAAGCTTGGCCTGGAGCTGCAGATCGACGATATGGAGTTCGATTCCATCACAGAAGCCGTCAAGAGCGGCAAGGCAGATATGGGACTGGCTGGCATGACCGTCACCCCTGACCGCCAGGAGGAGGTGGACTTCACCGTCAGCTATGCTACTGGCGTACAGGTGGTCATCGTCACCGAGGACAGCGCCATCGCCAGCGTGGACGACCTCTTTGCGGAGGGCGCGAGCCATGTGGTAGGCGTGCAGCGCAACACCACAGGCGACCTCTACACCACCGATGACATCGAGAAGAAGGGACTGGGCACCATCGACCGCTACAGCAAGGGCGCCGAGGCCGTCCAGGCGCTGAAGACCGGCAAGGTGGACTGCGTGGTCATCGACAACGAGCCCGCCAAGGCTTTCGTGGCCGAGGTTGACGGTCTGAAGATCCTGGAGACCGAGTATGTCACCGAGGATTACGCGGCAGCCATGAGCAAGGACAACAAGGCGCTGTACGATGCCGTCAATACCGCTCTGCAGGAGCTGATCGCCGACGGCACCATCAAGGGCATCATCGACAAGTACATCACCGCCGAGTAAAGAACTGTCTTACGGCAGTTCCTAATCGACAGTCCCCTCAAAAAGGGCTGTCTGCAGGGACTCAGGAAACTGGGTCCCGCGTTTTTATGAACAAAAAGGAGAATCCCCCATGAAACCATCCGCTTCACAGACCTGGCCCCTGGAGGCGCCGGACTGGATCCTGAACGGCCCCGAGTGGCTGAATGACCTGGGCTATGACTTTTACAAGAGCTTCGTCTTCGACGACCGTTACCAGATGTACATAAAAGGCCTGGGCAATACCTTGCTATTGACCCTGCTGGCCTTGCTGATCGGCGTGGCGCTGGGCGTGGTCATCTCCCTGATCCGGGTGTCCTGGGACAAGAACCACACCGAGATGCAGGGGCCGGGGCGGTTTTTCCTGGGCTTCTTCAACGCACTGGCAAAGGTCTATCTCACCGTCATCCGGGGCACCCCCGCGGTGGTGCAGCTGATGATCATGTACTTCGTCATCTTCGCCTCCAGCCGCAACAAGGTCATGGTGGCGGCGCTGTCCTTCGGCATCAATTCCGGGGCCTATGTGGCGGAAATCATCCGGGGCGGCATCATGTCCATCGACGGGGGCCAGATGGAGGCAGGCAGGAGCTTAGGCTTCGGCTATGTGGCCACCATGCGCTACATCATTTTGCCCCAGGCCTTCAAGGCGGTGCTCCCCACGCTGGCCAACGAGTTCATCGTGCTGCTGAAGGAGACCGCGGTGGCGGGCTATGTGGGCCTCACGGACGTGACCTATGCGGGGAATATCATCGGCGGCAACTGCTATGATTATCTGTTCCCGCTGCTGATGTCCGCTCTGATTTATCTGATACTGGTAATGTTCTTCACCTTCCTGGTGGGGAAGCTGGAAAGGAGGCTGCGGAGCAGTGAGCGCTGATATCATACAGGCAATCAATCTGGAAAAGCATTTCGACGGCGGCGACATCAAGGCCCTGAACGGCGTCAACGCCTCCGTGAAAAAAGGCGAGGTGGTCGTAGTCATCGGCCCCTCAGGCTCCGGGAAATCCACCTTCCTGCGCTGCTTGAATCTACTGGAGGTGCCCACGAGCGGGCAGGTGTTGTTCGAGGGCGTGGACATCACCGACAAGAAGGCGGACATCAACCTGCATCGGCAGAAGATGGGCATGGTGTTCCAGCACTTTAACCTGTTCCCCCATATGACCATCTTAAAGAATATGACACTGGCCCCCATGAAGCTGCTGCGGAAATCCCAGGCAGAGGCGGAGGAAAAGGCGAAAGCCCTGCTGGAGCGGGTGGGACTGGGAGACCGGGCCAATGCCTATCCCAGCCAGCTCTCCGGCGGCCAGAAGCAGCGCATCGCCATCGTCCGTGCCCTGTGCATAGATCCGGAGGTCATGCTCTTCGATGAGCCCACCTCCGCTTTGGATCCGGAGATGGTGGGGGAGGTGCTGGAGGTCATGAAGGAGCTGGCCAGGGAGGGCATGACCATGGTGGTGGTCACCCACGAGATGGGCTTCGCCAGAGAGATGGCAGACAGAGTCGTCTTCATGGCCGATGGGAAAATCGTGGAGGAGGGCACGCCGGAGAAGATTTTCTCCGCGCCACAGCAGCCCAGGACCAGGGAGTTCCTGGCGAAGGTGCTGTAAGCGGGAGGCCGTACACTATCTGTCTTAGTGCACGGCCTCTGGGTTTTGTGTCTCTGAATCTTGCTTTATTGAAGCTGCTCCTATATGCGCCTAATGAATTTCTTCCTGTTTGCTTTTATTCCTTTATTGCATCTCACATCTCATATCCTTTACGATACGCTGAATGCTTTTCTCCGACAGGAAGTATCTGCCCGCCAGCTCCGCGCATCCCGCGCCCTGCTGCCAGTCCGCATAGATATTCCGGTTCCTGGTCAGCAGCTCCTGTCTGATGGGGGTATTGCTCCCCCACTGCTTTCTGTTCTCGGCCTTCTTGGGGATATAGATATTCTCCCCGTCCACGTACCGCTGAATGATCTCTATGATTTCCGCCGGCAGAATCTCTTCTGCTCTCCTATAGCCCATCGTGCCCTCCTTATTGCGTATTTTCCCACAATCGAATCCTCGCCCGGCGAGTCTTCTCCTGTCATGAAAAGAGCACGGCTATAGCAAATTTATCTTCTTTATAAAGTTGCGATAGCCTGTGCTACGCAACCGACTTGGGTCTTCCCATAGACGAACACGCCTCCTTTCCTAAATAAAGCTCAATAGTCCTTATACAACAGCCTCTATCAAAGTCTTACCGCCAACTACAATCTCACGGACTCCAATCTGCTTCTTTTTGTTGAAGTTGAAGCTGACCAGGTAGCCCTTGTCCTTGTGATAGGCGTCCAGATAGTCTACAAGCTGCTCTTCACCGCGTCTATTGTATTTCTCGCCATGCCATATCTTCAACTCTATCACATACTGTTCCCCGCGATAGTCCACGATGATATCTGTCCTCTTGAGCTCCCTTGTCCTTGACTCTACATAATAATTCCCTGTCCCATTGATAATCGGCCTCAGATAGAGCAGGAAATACTTCCTTCCCTCCTCTTCCACAAAGGTTTCTCCCCTGTCGCCATACAAATCATTGAACTGTATAGCGAATCTCTCCAGAACCCGGCGCATATCCAAATAGCCACCCACGATGAACTGATTCCTGTCCTGTAGAGAAGCCTTGTAGATATCCAGGCTCTGCATCTCGGCCAGAGAGAGATAGTAATTGTAAAGTCGGGTCTCAAAGATACGGTTCGCGATAACTACGGTTCCGTCTTTGTTTCGGATAAATCCAAACATAGAAGCCGCATCCACCGACGGGTCGTCCGCATTATAGACGATGCTCCTTCCGGTAAAGAGCAATGCCCGCAGCATCGCGTTCAGGGCCGGGTATCCTGTCAGCTTCCCGATCAGCGATTCGAACAAGGCGCTTTTCTCCGACAGAATCACCCTCACCGCCCTTTGGAAGCCATCCTCCGTCCAGGCCTCTTTCTGCACACGATTTTTCCGTGTTTCGCAGCCATCTGTTCTGCCGTAGATTTCCTCGTCCATCAGCTTGCATAATCTGGACACGAGGAATGGATATCCTGAAGTATAATCATGAATCAGGTGAGCCATCTTCCCTATATCCATGCCGATTCCGTAATCAGTATCATACTCCTCCAGCATCCCGGCAATATCTTCAGGGGAAAAGCTCATATCAATCTTAAAGTCTGCCGCGATATTCCACGGACTATTTACCTTATGTTCCTCCTCAGGCCGAAGCTTCCTCCTCAGATTCTTTACATCGCACACCCCGGCCAATATCACCGAGCGGAAAGTGGGCTGCAGCGAACGCCGGATATAGTACGCCCGCAGCTGCGCCAGGAAATCCAAAAACACCTGATTGTCCGTCGCGCTGTCCACCTCGTCAATCATCAGCACCACAGGTCGGTCAGAGACAGCGCAGATATCGCTCAGCTCCTCGAACAGCTCCATCAGCCCGAACCCGCCTCTTCCGCCCTCAAAACATTCCCGCAGACGGGACAGGGCTGCCCGGAACGCTTCGCTCCCTTCTTCCCTATCCCGTCTCAGGGCGCGCAGAAAGGATCTTGCGAAAGCCGCCGCAAAGGCGCTGCCGCTGCGGAATTTTTCCGCGTCAAATGTCTGGAAATCCAGCAGGACCACACGATACCCGTCCTGCAGATAGCGCTCCAGAGCCATCAGGACAGTGGTCTTCCCATACTGTCTTGCCCTGTTGACAGAAAAATACTTCCCTGCGCCCACCAGCTCCCTGATTTCCCGTAGCCTCTCATCGAGCCTGACCATATAGTGTTCTTCCGGGATACATGCTCCTGTCACATTGAACGCTTTCGCCATCCCTTCCGCTCCTTCCCGTCTGCCTGTCATCCCGGGCCTCTCCGCCCTGGTTCTCGGAAGTCAGTTTCCCCTAACCTTTTATTCTTTGAAACTGTCGGAAAATAACTGCCACAATCTCTTTAGGCCAAAGCCTGAAAATACAAGGAAAACAGCCATAAACCCGTGGCAGTTATTTGTAGACAATTCCTTACGAAACTCTGCCTAGCGGAACAGGGGCTTACAGGCCGGGTAAATCCTCTTAAACTGCTGGTAGCGCTCCTCGTATTTTGCCACAAGCGTACCTTCCGGCTCCACGGTCTCCACCACTTTGACTACTTTTTCCGCGATTTCCTCTACATTGGCATACTCCCCGCAGGCCACCGCCGCCAGCATGGCGCCGCCCATGGAGGGGCCCTCCTCGCTCTCCGGCACCTCTACCCGCAGGTTCAGCACATTGGCCACGATCTTCTTCCACAGGGGGCTCTTCGCGCCGCCGCCGCAGATCTTCGTGCTGGTGAGCTCGATTCCCAGGGACTTTGCCACCTCCAGGGAATCCCGCAGGGCGAAGGCCACGCCCTCCAGCACCGCCTGGGTCATGTCCGCCCTGGTGGTGTCCATGCTCATGCCGAGGAAGACAGCCCTGGCTTCCGGGTCGTTGTGGGGTGAACGCTCTCCCATGAGATAGGGCAGGAAGAACACATGGTTCTCCCCCAGCTTCTCGATGGGCTGCTGCTCGGCGGCGTAATCCTTTGTACCGACGATCTCGTCCATCCACCATTTGTTGCAGCTGGCCGCGCTGAGCATGCAGCCCATGAGATGGTAGCTGCCGTCCGCGTGGGCGAAGGAGTGCAGGGCATTGTACCTGTCCACCCCGAACTGCTTCGAGGAGATGAAGATGGTGCCGCTGGTGCCCAGGGAGATGTTGCACATATTGTCGCCTACGGTGCCGGTGCCTACCGCCGCCGCCGCGTTGTCCCCGGCCCCTGCCGCCACCTTCACGGACTGGCTGATGCCAAGCCGGGCCGCCACTTCCGGCAGCACCGTGCCCACGGCCTCATAGCTCTCATAGCATTTCGCAAGCTGAGAGACCCGGATGCCGCAGATATCGCACATCTCTTCCGACCATCTGCGGTTCTTCACGTCGAACAGCAGCATGCCGGACGCGTCCGACACATCCGTGCAGTGCACGCCCGTGAGCTTGTAGGCGATGTAGTCCTTGGGCAGCATGATCTTGGCGATCCGGGCGAAGTTCTCCGGCTCCTTGTTCTTCACCCAGAGGAGCTTAGGGGCGGTAAAACCCGCGAAGGCGATGTTGGCGGTGTACGCCGAAAGCTTTTCCTTGCCGATGACATTGTTCAGGTACTCCGTCTCCTCCCCGGTGCGGCCATCGTTCCAGAGGATGGCGGGGCGGATTACATTTCCGTCTTCATCCAGTATCACAAGGCCGTGCATCTGGCCGCCGAAGCTGATGCCGGCCACCTGGGACTTGTCCACGTCCTGAATCAATTCTTCGATTCCCAGGATGGTCTGTTCGTACCAGTCCTGGGGCTTCTGCTCCGACCAGCCGGGATGGGGGAAATACAGGGGGTATTCCCTGGAGACGATGTTCACGATTTTCCCCTCGCTGTCCATGAGCAGCAGCTTCACGGCTGATGTTCCTAAGTCTATTCCTATATAAAACACGTAAATCCCTCCTGCCTGTCTCTTCAATATACGCACTATACACACTGCTTCTTCCCACGCTTCCAGGATATGCCGAAAACCTCTATCCTTATGTGGCTTAAAGGCCGCCAGCCATGTATGTCCACCAGATTCGTATAATGCATAACGCTGAATACTGCCTAATGTAATCATGCGATTGAACCAGTCAGCGTTATGCAGTCTGGTTTCACGGCAAGTACAATCGTTAAGCAGTATAAATTCCGGCGGTCTTAAGCATAGAAGTTCAGCGTGCTATGCTGTTTTAGAACTTCTTTGCACACTTCAGTCTTCCGTAAGGCACAAGTTCCTGCCCTTAAGCCCCAGGAAGCTCCCCTCGTCCAGATTCCCTTCCGCATGGCCTATCAGCCATTTGTTCACGGCGGTGAGCATGGCGTCCTCGTCGGAAAGGCCAGCGCCGGACTGGGCTTCCTCCACCTTTTTATGCCCTTTCTTCAGGGGATAGTTCGTCCCTTTGGGCAGCACGATGGCCACCTGGAAGCCGCTCTCCTCATCTACATGGCAGGGCGCGTAGTGCAGGGAGGTGGCATATACCTCCACCGCTGTCCCGGCGGGCACCAGGAACGCCTCCACCTTGGACGTGTCGTATGTATGGTCGGCCTCCACGTCCGCCAGCAGCCCCAGCATCAGCACCGCGTCCGTTGCCGCCACGTTGATCTCGGAATCCCTGTGGTACTCCAGGGCGTTGAGCTTGGTATTGTGGCCATTGCAGTAGCCAATCTGGATGGGCATCTCCCCATAGGCCACCCTGGACAGCTCCTCCATCACGGGCAGGGCCTCCAGCGCCTCCACGGAGGGTTCGTATGCCACGTCCGCCGGAACCGGGGTCTTTTTCAGCTCCTCCACCAAATCGGTGAAGTCTATATTGTCTACCACTCTGCCGTATCTCTTGAATGCCTCGTCCGTCACCTTTAAAATCTTCATCCTTCTCTTCGCACCTCCGACTATTATTTATGTATCAAAAATACTGCCTTGATTCTCTGCCCAAAGGGCCGCCTAATGCCCCCTCCTGGCCGCTTAGAAGTTCTTTACACACTTATAGCTCAATCTCATCAAAAAGCTCGTCAAAGGAAATCTCCACATTGGGGAAATGCACCAGCTTCAGCTCCCCCTTGTTCGCTTCCGTTATGACTTTCCACAGATAATATTTCGGCACCTGCTCTTCATAGTCCAGCTCATAAATCTCCACCCGCTTCTCCCGCCAGTCCACGATCCAATACTCCTCAATCTCCTGTTGGCGGTACAGCTCCATCTTCTCGCCCCGGTCATAGCTTTCCGTAGACGGGCTCAAGACCTCCATCACGAACCGCGGAATGCCCACGAAGTTGCTGCCCCGCCTCCGCCTCGTCTGGCAATTTATGGAGGCATCCGGTATGACCGTCTTCTCGCTGCCGTCTTCCATATGCCATTTATACTGTACATTATCCGAGTAGACAAAGCAGGTGCTGTTCTTCAGCTGGCTCCTGATTGCTGCCACGAAATTAACGATGACAGCCGAATGCGCAGGGGCAGCCCCGGCCATATCCGTTATCTGCAGATTCAAATCCATCGCTATGCCCTCCTGACCTGGCTCTTTTTACCACAGAATCCTACTGTCCTTTTCCAGATATCTCCCGCTGCCAATCAGTCCGCCCTGCCTCTCTCAGACCCCAGCCGCCTTTTCCCAGGCCTGGGCGATGACCTCGTGGCCCGCCGCGGTGGGGTGGACGCCGTCGCCGGTCCAGCGCTGCGCCGGGAATTTCTTCTGGGCCTCATCAAAGGCCTGCTGCAGGTCCACGTAAGTCAGTCCGAACTCCTCCGCCAGCTTTCTCGTCACCTCCCTGCGGGCCGCCACCTCGCCGGAGAACACCTCCCAGTCCGGCGTGGTGGCCGGGCCGGGCATCACGTAAGCGCCCATGAGGATGACTCGCGTCTGCGGCAGCGCGGCAAAGGTCTCCCGCAGCAAAATCCGGTACACTTCCTCGAAAAGCGGCACGCTGACCCCGTCATGGTTCCCGAACTCATGCCACACATCGTTGACACCGATCAGAATCGTGATCACATCCGGCTCCAGGTTCAGGCAGTCCCTCTTCCATCTGGCCAGCAGATCCACCACCCGGTTGCCGCCGATACCGCAGTTCATCACCTCGCAGTCTCCATCCTGAGCCATCAGCTCTGCCTCCAGCAGGCGCGGATACCCGCAGCCTGTGGCGTAGGGGTTCCCGTAGTCCCCTCTCCCGCAGTCCGTGATGGAATCTCCCTGAAATAAGTATCTCATCTCGTCATTCTCCCTTTCCGGTAAAGTTTAGTTACTTTCTATATTACACCATAACGCTTCTGATTTCCATGAAAATTTGCACGATGCATGGAAAAGGCATGGAAAGTGGATACGGATGGACGTGGCCGCTCCTCTAATCGAAATGCCGCTGATTGGCAATAAGGTTAAATCCTCTCGATTTCGCATGTGTGAGCTTTTGTTTTGGAATCATAGCCAATCCCCACCAGCACGATCTCACCGCCATAATCCTCCAATACCGCGGGATAGTTCCTGTCTTTGATCTGTCCGATGGCCCCTCCTGACGACTTGTCCCATTTCAGCTCCACCACCATAGCCGGGAGCAAGGATTTCCGCTTAGGCAGGTACACCACATCCGCGATTCCCTTGCCCGATGGCAGTTCCTCGACTTTGAGATATTGGTCTATGGCGGCAATGTATGCAAACTTGATCACATATCGGAGCGCCTGCTCATTATTGTAAAAGGTCGGCGCATACTGGGTGCCGCGTATCTGCTCTATGGCCTTTGCGACTGCTGTCCCATTGCCCGCCACAGTATCCTCCAAAAGCTTTTCGGAACGGCCAAGCAGATCCATCCATTTCCGGTTCACGTTCCCGCCTTTCAGAATCTTCCTGAACTCAATCCTTACCTCTTCATTTGGGATATTCGCTGTCCTATCCTCCTCATGCCAGGTAAGGTACCCTAAATGAATCAACAGCGTCAACACATCATCACAGCTCTTGAAAATATCGAAATCATTCTCAAAAAAATCCGTGTCAACCTCGATTTCTTCTCCGGAAATCAGACGTGAAATGGTCTCCTGCAGCCCCTCGAAATCCATGTTGATATAAGTCATCAACGATTCCGCCGCAGAAGTCTTCTGCCAGTAGGAACGGCACTTCCGCTCCTGCATGGCACACATCACGGAATAGGGATTATAAATGGCTCCATAACCGGGAAAGTCATATCCGTCATACCACTGTCTCACCTCTTCGAAATCCATCCCGTATTTCCCACACAATGACCGGACATCCCTTTCCGTAAAACCTGTACATTCCGCAAACCTGCCGGGATTCAGGATGGTCACTTCCTTAAAATCCGAGATGGCCGACTGGGAACCGTCCTTCTTAATGGGAAGGATGCCCGTCATATAAGCGGCAGCCACCGCCTTCGGGGTAAAGCTATTGCTCTTGAACCACTCCCGCAAAAGGCTGAGATACCGCTTCTGCGCCACGGCATCGCCCTTCGCTTCCCGGATCAGCACATCCCACTCATCGATGACAAACACGAATCTCTTTCCTGTCTTGTCCACGCAGCGAACCAGGCTGTCCGAAAATCCGCCCCCGCTGGCACAATCGGGGTAAATTTCAGCCAGCTCAGCCAGAAGTCCGTCAACAATCATATCCGGCACTTCCTTCAGCGGAATCCCTTTTCTCTGTGCCACCGACAGGAAAGTGGCAATGTCAAGATTTATGACATGATATTGATTCAAGTGAGCCAGATACCCCTCTGCCCCCGCAATCTCCTTATCGTCAAAAAGACTGTGGGAATCACAGGAGGAGTCATAGTACGCGCAGAGCATCTGGGCCGCGAAGGATTTCCCGAACCGGCGGGGCCTGCTGACGCATATCAGGTTATTTACCGTGCCGATCGTCTCATTTATCAGGCGAATCAATCCTGTCTTGTCCACATATTCGCTGTTCACGATTCTCTGAAATCCACTGTTTCCCGGATTGAAATAGATTCCCATGCAATCTCCTTCCCGATGCAGAACTTGATATCGCTTTATTCAATCTTATGTCTTAAACATAGAATTTTCCTGCTATGCGGAGAATGGCCTCTCTGTCCGCTATGTCTGCCCGGATGGCTTCGGCGCCGGACAGAATGGTTTTGTCCAGGCGGGAAGGGTTTCGGGCAATGACGGTGACCTTCTGCCGGGACGAGATGATTTTCTTTGCCAGCATGGAGCCTATGTAGCCGGTGGCTCCTGTAATCAGGTATTTTTCCATGGCGCTCCTCTCCAAGATGCATGCTTTAAAATGGTTCTGGACGGTGGAATCATGTCCGTGTCTCCAGCTTCCGGAACAGCCTCACCAGCACGAAACCGGCGATGCCGGCAAGAAGGACTTCCGCTGTGACCTGGGCGTAGGGCAGCCCATAGAGAGGAAATATTTTATTCAGGATAAAGAGTGCCGGGATTTCGAACACAATCTTTCGCAGGACGGCAAACAGCAGCGCCTTGTTCCCCATACCGGTGGCCTGGAACACCCCCACTGCCAGAAAGTCCACGCACATAAAGGGGAGCTGCAGGCACATGCCCCGCAGGAAATGGCTGCCATAACCCACGATCACTTCATTATCCATGAACATCCCCACCAGCGCCCCCGCAAAGACCAGATATCCCACTGAGACCACCGCCACACAGCAGATTCCCAGCTTCATGCTGTACAGGACCGTCTCCTTCATGCGCCGGTAGTTCCTGCTGGCGTAGGTATAGCCCACAAGCGGAAGGATTCCCTGGAACATGCCGAAAAACAGATTCAGGGGCACCATGTTGATCTTCTGGGCTATCCCCATGGAAGCCACCACATCAGAGCCGTAAGAGGCGGAGAAATTGTTCAGCAGGGTCATGCTGGTCACGTTCAGCAGGTTCTGGATACAGGCGGGGATTCCCACTGCAAATATGCCCAAAAGGATGGTTTTATCAAAGGAAAACAGCTTCGGCGATACGGACACATAGGTTTTCCCCCGCCGGACGAACAGCAGCACGAAGAAATAGCAGCAGGCCAGCGTGTTGCCCAGGAAAGTGGCAAGCCCGGCTCCCGCAGCTCCCATATCCAGGCCCCAGGGCAGGATGAAGATTGGATCCAGGATCATGTTCAGGACACATCCGCTGATGGTCCCGATGCTGGCATGGAAGGTAGCTCCCTCCGACCGGACCATGTACGCCATGACCACATTCAGAATAGC
>CAOOJO010000016.1 GCA_948496895.1 uncultured Acetatifactor sp.
GTGGGGCCTTATGAGCTGCATGATTTCTTCCTGTACTATCTGCTGCGCTGCGGGTACTCTCCGGCCAAGGTGTACCGGGTGGCGAAGCTGGCGTTCAAAGGGCTGTATGAGGATGCTATAATCCTGAAGTGGCTGAAGACCTTTTACAGGAGGTTCTTCGCCCAGCAGTTCAAGCGCTCCTGCCTGCCGGACGGGCCCAAGGTGGGGAGCGTGGCGCTTTCGCCCAGAGGGGATCTGCGCATGCCCTCGGATGCCAGCGTGCGGCTTTGGCTGGATGAGGCGGAGGGGTTGGGCCGGGGCTGAGATGATTCCCGGAAAGGAGTATTGATTTATGAACTATGTATACCCGGCTGTTTTCTACGAGGAAGAGGGTAAAATATCAGTTATTTTTCCTGATTTGGGAAACCTTGCGACTTTTGGGGATGACATGGCGGATGCTATGCGCATGGCGGGGGATGCCTGCGGCCTGTATCTTTTTACCGCTCTGCGTGATAGCGAATCCATCCCGGTGCCCAGTGCAATAAGCGAAATCGACCCTGTTGCCGTCCTGAAAGATTTGGAAATGGAATCTGCCGCTGACAGTGCGTTCGTCAGCATGGTGCTGGTGGATATGAACGAATATGCAAGGCGGCACAGCGATAAGGCAGTGAAAAAGACTTTGAGCATCCCTATGTGGCTGAATACTCTTTGTGAGGAAAAAAGCATCAACTTTTCAAAGGTATTGCAGGATGCCTTATTGATGAAAGTACAATCGCTATAACGGAAAGATTTTGCGAAACAACTTTCCGATTCAGAGAGGGCGGGGTTATGCGGTATAAGGCAGGCCCCGCCCGAAGACTATGAGCCTAATCTTTCAGGCATTCCAGGATTGGCTGGATATATTTCCTGTCCGATATGTCATAGGAAGCGGAAATTATTCTCAGCATTTCCCGCTGGTCCTCTGTTTTGTCCTTTTTGGCCTGCAGGGTCTTTCGGAACATCTTCATCATGAGCCTGGAGGGAGCGGACATTTTCTCATAGTTCAGGCCGCCGGGGCAGTAGAATGCTTTCACTTTCGCGAATTCCGATTCCGTGAAGCTTTGCCTGAGGGCGGGGGCTATATCCGGGCTGTCCATGGGGCTTGCGCCTACGCAAAATACGACCAGTTTCCTGCCTGCCCATTTGTCCATATTGCTTTTGAACCAGTTTAGCTTGCTGATGCCTCCTGCACAGGCCCAGCTGCCGAAGATAATCGCTTTGTATGGGGCCAGGTCTCGCTTTTTTGCCTCCGATAATGGGAGGCAGTCGGCCTGTGCGGCTTCTGCTATCCACTTGGCGTATCGTTCTGTAAATCCTGTCTGGGAGTTATAAACCACGATTGTCTTCATCTGAAGAACCTCCATTTTCTAAGGCATCCTCAATTGCCTTTAAGATACATTTACTGCTCACTGTAGCCCCTGCTATCGCATCTACCTCCAGTGTCTGCATACTGACTACATCTTTGACGATGTTCTCTGCCGCGCTGCCCAGTCCGTTTTCATGCTGGAGGAGCGTGATGTCCATTATCTGGTGGCTTCTAACAGTTATCTGGACTTTTACGGAGACAGGAGAGATGGAATATTCGCCGATGTATGTCCCGTCCCTGACATCTGTCATGTTGGGCATGGAAACGCTGATATGGCGTACATGGTCTAACATGTTTCCGATTATGATTTTTCCGGTAATTATGAGAAGCAGAACCATGGCGAATGCTACCGCCAATCTTTTTTTATTTTTTCCCATCGAGTGTCCTCCGCTCCAGGTTCTCGATTCCGGCATACAGCCTGGACAGCAGCCGGAACAGGGTCTCCACTTCCCCGTCATCATACACCTCAAAGAGATGCCGTAGCTCTTCCCGGTACCTGGAAAAGTCTTTCTGAAAATACTCGTCCGCTTTCCCGGTGGGGCAGATGCACATGGCCCTGGTGTCCCGGGGGCTCTGGCGGAGGGTGATGAAGCCCTTTTTCTCCAGGACGTCCGCCAGCTTCTTGATGTTCTGCCTGGAACAGCCCAGGAGGCTCCCAAGCTGGGTAAAGGTCAGAGGCTCTTTGGACTGCCTGACCATGGACAGCAGCATGAACTGTTTCAGGGACAGCTCCGGTATATGGCTGTCGAACAGGGTCTGCAGCTTGTTCCCCGCGATGAACAGGGTGCTGAAGATTGCCTTGCCCTGGTCTTCCCTGGTGCCTGAGAATCTACTGGTCAAATCATCTAACTGCATATGAGCGCTCCTTATAGGTAACTACATATAGGTAACTAGTTGCTTATCATGTTATTCCATTATAGCAACTAGTTACCATCCTGTCAAGTTATGATTTTATTTTCCAGGCTTACTTCCTGAATGAATGCTTTTATAATGAGAACTTTTTTGATATACTATGTAAAATGGAAACTTCGGGGAGAAGCATAATCGGAATGCTGCAAACGGGGAAGCAGAACGGTATAATGTGTTCCACGCCTCTATGCTGATACGGCACGATGCCGATGGGAAAATGTATCTTTATGACATTATGGACATAAAAAAGAAACGAGCAACCCTTTCGAACCATGAGGTTTTACTTGGCAAAAACCCATTTCTTTTCTCCATGAGTGTATCGGAAAGATGGGGTTTTGTCAATAAAAATTCTGTAGAAATGAAGAAATATGAAAAGCGTTTTGGTGCATGCTTGTCTTACTTTCGTGAAGGGACTCTTTTACAATAAGCGTAAAAATGTGTGTGGTAGCACTGAAACAGGAGGGATATTATGGACAACGAAAAAGTATATCGCATGGAGTTCGCAAAGGTCTACGCCCTGCTTGTGAACAAGGCTCAGAAAAAGGGCCGGACGAGACAGGAAGTGGATCAGGTAATCCGGTGGCTCACCGGGTACAGCCAGGAGGAGCTTTGCAGGATGCAGGAGAGCTCGGTCTCTTACGGGGATTTCTTCCGGAACACCCCCCAGCCCAATGAGAACCGCAGGCTCATAAAGGGCGTGGTCTGCGGCGTCAGGGTGGAGGACATCGAAGAGCCCCTGATGCGGGAGATCCGCTACCTGGACAAGCTGGTGGACGAGCTGGCCAAGGGCAAGGCCATGGACAAGATACTGCGGGCATAGGCGATATAGGCAATCTTCATGCCTCCTCTTTTTTGTGCCTGTACGCGGTGCCCCAGGCCACCATGGCGTCTAAGATGGGTTTCAGGCTGTATCCGGTCTCTGTCAGCGTATATTCTACCCGCGGCGGCACCTCCGCGTACACCTTCCGGGTCAGCAGGCCGTCGGCTTCCATGGCGCGCAGGTTCGCCGTCAGCACCTTTTGGGATACGGCCCCCACGGATTTCCGTAGTTCCCCGAATCGCTTTGTGCCGTCCAGCAGATCGCGGATGATCAACACCTTCCAACGGTCGCTGATCAGCATCAACGTGGTCTCCACCGGGCAGGCAGGAAAATTTTTTTCCATAAGAATCCCCCATTTCTTCACAATAGTTTCCTCTTAGTAACTATAGCACAAAAAAGTGCTTACTTTACCTTTTCTCCCTACGGATATATTATAAGCTTGCAGGCAGGAAAAAACAAGCCGCAGACAAAAAATTCAAATCCAGGAGGGAAACATCATGAAAATCGCTGTAATCTGTGCAAATGGAAAAGAGGGGAAGCTGATCGTCAGGGAGGCTGTGGATAGAGGGGCAGAGGTTACCGCCGTCGTCCGGGGCGAGAACAAGTCCGCGGCGGAGGTCATACGGAAGGACCTGTTCCAGCTGACTGCGGCCGATTTGGAGGGCTTCGACGTGGTGATCGACGCGTTCGGGGCGTGGATGCCGGAAACCCTGCCGCAGCACGGCACCTCGCTGCAGCATCTCTGCGACCTGGTGAGCGGCAGGGAGACCAGGCTCCTTGTAGTGGGCGGCGCGGGCAGCCTGTACGTGGATCCGGAGCATACCCTGCGGGTAATGGACGGCCCGGACTTCCCCGAAGCGTTCAAGCCCCTTGCGACCCACATGGGCAGGGCCCTTGACCAGCTCCGGGCCAGGACGGACGTGAAATGGACGTATATCAGCCCCGCCGCGGATTTCCAGGCAGAGGGGGAGAGGACCGGCAGATACATCCTGGGCGGCGAGGAGCTGACCCTGAACGCAAGAGGGGAAAGCGCAATCAGCTATGCGGACTATGCGGTGGCCATGGTGGACGAGGCGTTGAACGGGAGCCACATTCAGCAGCGGATCTCCGTGGTGGCGGAATAGGATTGCCATCCGGGGGCGATGGAAAGGAGGGGCCATGACACAAAGTGAAAAAAGGCTGTATCTGGTGAAGGAGCTATTAGCGGAGCTGCCGCAGTACAGGAACATGGAGATTCCGGAGGATCCGGAGCAGCAGAAGCAGCTCCTCAGAAGCCTTATGAATCTGCGGCCCCCTGCGCCCATCGGAGCCGAATTCCTGAAGGTGCAGGACGAATATCTGAGCGCAGAGGTCCGGGAAAAAGGAATCACGGACAGCCGGGCCCTGCCGACATCTCCTGGAAACAGCAGGCTGGTGCTTTGGCGCGGGGACATCACCACACTAAAGGCAGACGCCATTGTGAACGCCGCCAATAGCGCTCTCAGGGGATGCTTCATCCCCTGCCATTCCTGTGTGGACAACATCATCCACAGCGTCAGCGGAATCCAGCTGCGCCTGGCCTGCGATGAACTGATGACGAGACAAGGGCATGAGGAGCCTACGGGAAAGGCGAAGATCACGCCCGCGTTCAATCTCCCCTGCCGCTATGTGCTCCACACCGTGGGCCCGATCGTGCAGGGACGGCTGACCGAGCGGCATTGCAGGGAGCTGGCGGACTGCTATCAGTCATGCCTGGAGCTGGCTGCCGCCAAAGGGCTGGACAGCGTGGCCTTCTGCTGCATTTCCACAGGGGAATTCCATTTCCCCCAGGAAAAGGCGGCTGAGATTGCGGTGCGTACGGTGGCTGATTTCCTACAGAGGGAGAAAAAGCCGGAAAGGGTGATATTCAATGTATTCAAACAGGAAGACTACCACATCTACAAAAGGCTGCTGGGATAGGACGCTGCCCAGGCTGCGCGAAGCCCTGGACAAGGCGGAAGCCGTGGTGATCGGCGCGGGGGCAGGCCTTTCTACGTCAGCCGGATTTACATATACCGGGGAACGCTTTGACAGATATTTCCATGACTTTGCGGGAAAATACGGCTTCAGGGACATGTACTCCGGCGGCTTCTACCCATATGATACGCCGGAAGAGCATTGGGCTTACTGGAGCCGCTATGTCTACATCAACCGGTATATGGACGCCCCCAAGCCAGTGTACCGCGATCTGTACGACCTGGTGAAGGAGAAAGATTATTTCGTGCTGACTACAAATGTAGACCACTGTTTCCAGAAGGCCGGGTTCGGGAAGGACAGGCTGTTCTACACCCAGGGGGACTATGGCCTGTTCCAGTGCAGCCGCCCATGCCATCAGCGCACCTACGACAATGAAAGCGCCATCCGTCAGATGGTGGAAGCCCAGGGCTTTTTAGTAGGCGCAGACGGCACATTGCTGCCGCCAAAGGGTCGGCCCTTGCAGATGACGGTGCCCTCCGGCCTGGTTCCCCATTGCCCCAGGTGCGGCGAGCCTATGAGCATGAACCTCCGGGCGGACCATACCTTTGTGGAGGACGGGGGATGGCGGCTGGCCTCGGAGCGGTACGCAGAATTCCTCCGCAGACATGAGGACAGGAAGGTGCTGTTCTTAGAGGCGGCGGTGGGCTTCAATACGCCGGGGATCATAAAGTACAGCTTCTGGCGCATGGTGCAGGAATGGGAAGACGCTGCCTATGTCTGTCTGAACCTTGGAGAGGCATACGCACCTGACGAGATAAAGGAGAAATCTATCTGCGTCAACGGAGACATCGGAGAGATTTTGCATCGGCTTTGAACGCACAGGGGACAGCCTAATCTGAACCGTCCCCACATTCGCCCTGGAGGCTCTGCCCGTCCTTTTCCGTGGCAAGGTACGCTCCCAGATTCCGCCGAGCATATAGCGAAAAGGGTGGCGCGGGTCTTTGGCTTCATAAACATTCTCTCCTTCTTGCGCAAAGCTTCAAAATATAGTATCCTATATCTGTTATCTTACAAAATGTTCCGCAATACCGAACAGTTTCGTCAAACTGTACCCTACCTGGAAAGCTACCTGGCCGCCAGCTTTTCCGATACCGTCCAGTGGTGGGCAGCGCAGAAAATGGAGATTCCGCCGGAAACCGTGGCCGGGTACTTCCTGACAGTGATAGAAAACGGTATAATACATAGATAAACGTAAAAATGATTACAAAGAAACGGTGATGAATCCGAAGTATGGACAAGCAGGACATTTACGCCTACCTGAAAGAAAAGGGCATATGGCACGAAATCACGGAGCACAAAGCCGTCTACAACATGTCCGGGCTTTCCGAAATCCATATCCCCTACCCGGAGGCCAATGCCAAGAACCTCTTCCTCAGGGACGACAAAAAGAGGAACTACTACCTGATTACAGTGCGGGGGGACAAAAGGGTGGATCTAAAGGCGTTCAGACACCGATATAACACCCGCCCGCTGAGCTTTGCCTCAGAGGAGGAGCTGATGGCCGTCATGAACCTGAAGCCAGGATCCGTGACGCCCTTTGGTATCCTGAACGACAGGGAACAGAAGGTACATGCATTCCTCGACAGGGATTTCCTGAATCCCCCCGGTCTGATAGGAGTCCACCCAAACGACAATACCGCCACCGTGTGGCTGAAGACCGGGGATTTGGCGGACATCATAAAAGAACACGGCAGCCAGGTGGAATTCATGCAGATGTTTTATACTTATGAAGGAAAACAATTGCCAATCTAAATGTATAACGAGTGAACGCTTCTTCAATGCTGGTGTAGTAAGCGGTAATTAAATGCGTTCACAAGTATAATCTGGATTCGACAGATAGTTCAGAAAAAGAGGCTGCCGGAAATGACAGCCCCTCTTCCAAACGCAGCGCCCCTGTGGCGGCAGCCCTGGCCCTACTCCCCGTCGGCTCCGGTGGCATCCGTCTGCGCCGCGGCCTTATCCAGGGAAGCCTGGATGGCTTCCAGCAGCACCAGAGAGGTGTACTTGCTCTCGGCGGTATACGTGACGGATTCCAGCGACTGGTTGGCATAGACCTGCTCGCAGATGGAATCCAGCGTGGGCTGCAGCAGCGGATACATGGTGGCCACGGCGTCGCTTAAGTTCACCAGACGGATGGAGGTGATGTTGTCCTTATCCACAATCACCTCCACGTCGATGGACTCGTTGCCCAATAGCAGCTGCGTGGTGTAGATGCCCGGTATGTAGAGGGAGGAGACTTCCGCCATGGCAGGCTCCGAGCCGGAGGTGTCCTCCATCTTAGGCTCCCCGCCCTTCTCCTTGTCCTTGCCCGGCAGGAACATCATGGCCAGCAGGACGATGAACAGGATGCCCAGCACGGCGAAGATTGCGGTATAAATCAGCTCTTTCATGTGAAGTACGACGATTTTGGTCTTAGCACTCATCCCTATTTCCCCTTAAAATTTGTCTTGTCACTTTTTCTTTATAATAGATATGTGGCGCCGCAGGGAATTATTCCCGCAAAAATCGTTGACAAGCGGCAGGTTGGTTGCTATGATAGTGCATAGGACAAGGGCGTTCTTAAGGAAAGGAAGAACTGCCCTTTTTTGCACGAAAAAGAACCGTAAAGCCGCGAGAGCCATCGCGCAGCGATTGAATTAGGAGGTATGGAATGAAAAATTACACAAGGGAAGATATCGTGAGGCTGGTGCAGGAAGAGGACGTGGAGTTCATCCGCCTGCAGTTCACGGACATGTTCGGCCATCTGAAGAACATCGCCATCACGGCCAACCAGCTGGGCAAGGCCCTGGACAACCGATGCATGTTCGACGGTTCAGCAATTGACGGATTTGTGGGAATCGAGGAGTCGGACATGTATCTGCACCCGGATCTGTCCACCCTGGAGATATTCCCCTGGAGGCCCCAGCAGGGCAAGGTGGCCCGGATGATATGCGATGTCTACAGGCCGGACGGACGCCCCTTCGAGGGCGACCCCAGGCAGGTGCTGAAGCGGGCCATCAGGGAGGCCGGTGACATGGGCTACACCTTCGAGGTGGGGCCGGAGTGCGAGTTCTTCCTCTTCGACACGGACGAGAACGCCATGCCCACCACGAATACCCACGAGCAGGCGGGCTATTTCGACATCGGCCCCTTAGACGGCGGGGAGAACGCCAGGCGGGAGATTGTCATGACCCTGGAAGACATGGGCCTGATCATCGAGGCCTCCCACCATGAAATCGCGCCGGCCCAGCATGAAATCGACCTGCGCTATGACGAGGCCCTGGCGGTGGCGGACGATATCATGACCTTCAAGCTGGCGGTGCGGACCATCGCCAAGCGCCACGGCCTCCACGCCACCTTCATGCCCAAGCCCAGGTTCGGCGTGAACGGCTCCGGCATGCACCTCAACATGTCCCTGCACCGGGACGGGAGGAACCTCTTCGAGGACAGCGCAGACCCTAACGGCCTGAGTCGGGAGGCCTATTACTTCATCGGCGGCATCATGCGGCACATCAAGGGCATGGCAGCCATCACCAACCAGCTTGTGAACTCCTACAAGCGCCTGGTGCCTGGGTACGACGCGCCGGTGTACATCGCCTGGAGCACCACCAACCGAAGCCCCCTGATCCGCATCCCCACCGAGCGGGGCGGCAGCACCCGGATAGAGCTGCGCAGCCCGGATTCCGCCGCGAACCCCTACCTGATGCTGGCCGTATGCCTGAAGGCCGGGCTGGACGGCATCGCGAACCGCATCGAGCCGCCGGAGAGCGTGGACTGCAATATCTACACCATGTCGGAGGCCCAGAGGCGCGCCCTCGGCATCGAGAGCCTGCCCGGGACGCTGATGGAGGCCGTGGAGGAGCTGAAGAAGGACAGCTTCATCCTGGACGTGCTGGGGGAGCATGTGGCGGAGAAGTACATCGCGGCCAAGGAGCAGGAGTGGCAGCAGTACCGGGCCCATGTTTCGGAGTGGGAGATTCAGCAGTATTTATATCGCTATTAGGCATTCTTCCAGGTTTGCACCAATTATTTTTGACAAGAGAACTGTGTTCTGTTGGGTATGTTGTTAGGGGCGGTGTGGTTGCCAGAGGGGGTGAGGACGCTTGACGAATTTGATTGTGGCATTGCCGAAACCGGAGGATGCCAAGGGCATCAAGAATGTGCTGGTGCGGAACGGCTTTCGGGTGACGGGTGTCTGCACCACCGGGGCCCAGGTGGTGAGCCAGGCGGACGGGCTGAACGACGGCATCGTCATCTGCGGCTATAAGCTGGCGGACATGGTATATTCCCAGTTGCGGGAATGCCTGCCGGAGCGGTTCGAGATGCTTCTGATGGCCTCCGACAGGCTATTGAGAGAGTGCGGCGGGGAGGGAATCGTGTGTCTGTCCATGCCGCTTAAGGTCAATGACTTGGTCAGCACTGTGGGGATGATGGCGGAGGGCATCGCCCGCCGCAGGCGAAAGGCGCGTCTGGCACCGAAGGTCAGGAGCGCCCAGGAGGAGGCGCTGTTAAAGGAGGCCAAGGAGATTCTCATGGCGAGGAACCATCTGACGGAGGGGGAGGCCCACAAATATCTGCAGAAGTGCAGCATGGACAGCGGGACGAACCTGGTGGAGACGGCGGCTATGGTATTGTCTATGATGAAAGCGTAAAAGCGTGAGAAGAAGTTCTAGGCGGCCAAAGTACGTCCGCCAAGAACTTCTAGGCTCGGCTTGCGAACAAGTTCGCTTTGCTCGCCGGTTCTCACGCGGAAGAATGCCCAAAGTGCGGGCATTCTTCCAGACTTGCACCTATGTATTGTGTATTGGGAAAGGAGGCAGGGATATCTGTGAGGTTTACGAAAATGCAGGGCTGCGGGAATGACTACATTTATGTAAACGGATTTGAGGAACGCATTCTGGATTCGGAGAAGCCGGAGCTGGCGAGGCGGCTCAGTGACAGGCATTTCGGCATCGGGGGAGACGGGGTGATTTTCATCAATCCGGCGGCGGAGGCGGATTTTGAGATGGAGATGTACAATGCGGACGGTTCCCGGTCGGAGATGTGCGGCAACGGCATCCGCTGTGTGGGGAAGTTCGTCTACGACAAAGGGCTGACGGACAAAAGGAGCATCAGCGTAGTCAGCGCAGGAAAGGTGAAGCATCTGGATCTGACCGTGGAGGAGGACGGAAGCTACGGCGGCAGAGGCCAGGTGGTACAGGTGCGGGTCAACATGGGCAGCCCTGTCCTGGAACCGGCCCTGATTCCGGTGGAGGCCGCCGGGGACAGGGCGGTAAACGAACCCATTCTGGTGGGCGGAAGGGAGTACCGCATGACCTGCGTGTCCATGGGGAATCCCCACGCGGTGGTCTTCGCAGAGGGCGTGGCGGGGATGGCTCTGGAGCAGGTGGGGCCGCTGTTCGAGAACCATGAGAGGTTCCCTAACCGGATTAATACGGAGTTCGTGGAGATCCAGGACAGGGAGACCTGTTTCATGCGGGTCTGGGAGCGGGGCACGGGCGAGACCTTTGCCTGCGGCACCGGATGCTGCGCCGTGGTGGTTGCGGGGGTATTAAATGACTTGACAGACGTTTGCGTAACGGTTAAGCTGTTAGGTGGAGAGCTGTTCATCGAATGGGACAGGGAGGCGAACCTGGTCTACATGACCGGGCCTGCCGTGACTGTTTTTGAAGGGGAAATATAAGGAGAACAAATGGTAAAGATAAATGACAATTACTTAAAGCTCCCGGGGAGCTATCTGTTTTCTACCATCGGAAAGAAAGTGCGGGAATACAGCGGGTCGCATCCGGACAAGAAAATCATCCGCCTGGGGATAGGGGACGTGACCCTGCCGCTGGCACCGGCCATCATCAGCGCCCTGCACAGCGCCGTGGACGAGATGGGAAGGGCGGAGACCTTCAGGGGCTACGCCCCGGACTTAGGCTATGATTTCCTGCGGGAGGCAATTGCGGAGCATGACTACAGGGCCAGGGGCTGTGCAATCGACGCGGACGAAATCTTCGTCTCCGACGGGGCGAAATGCGATTCCGGCAATATCCAGGAAATCTTCAGCTTGGACAGCCGCGTCGCGGTATGCGATCCCGTCTACCCGGTGTACGTGGACTCCAACGTGATGGCCGGAAGGGCGGGGAACTACGATTCCGACGCGGGCACATGGAGCGATGTGATCTACATGCCCTGTACGGCGGACAACGCATTTGTGCCCGAGCTGCCAGATGAGACGCCGGATCTGATCTATCTGTGCTTCCCCAACAACCCCACCGGCGCGGCAGTCACGAAAGCCCGGCTCCAGGAATGGGTGGACTATGCGTGTAAGGTGGGAGCCGTCATCCTCTACGACGCGGCCTATGAGGCCTATATCACCGAAGACGATGTGCCCCACAGCATCTATGAGTGCGACGGGGCAAAAAGCTGCGCCATAGAGCTGCGGTCATTTTCCAAAAACGCCGGATTCACGGGATTGCGCCTTGGATTTGCCGTAGTGCCGAAGGGACTGGAGCGCGGCGGCGTATCCCTCCACGCCCTGTGGGCCAGGAGGCACGGCACAAAGTACAACGGCGCGCCCTATATCGTACAGCGGGCCGGGGAAGCGGTCTATTCCCAGGCCGGAAAGGCCCAGCTTGCGGAGCAGATTGCCTATTACAGGAAAAACGCGGATTATATCTACAAGGGACTGAAGGAAGCGGGATACACCGTATCCGGCGGGGTGAACTCCCCCTATATCTGGTTGAAGACGCCGAAGGGCATGAGCAGCTGGGAGTTCTTCGACTGTCTGCTGGAGAAAGCGGACGTGGTGGGCACGCCCGGTTCCGGCTTCGGTCCAGGCGGCGAAGGGTATTTCCGGCTCACGGCCTTCGGCAGCTACGAGAATACCGTGGAGGCGGTGGACAGGATAAGGGCGCTGTGATGCTTAAGCTTTCATGGCGATGAGGAGGATCTGACGAGATGACGGAAAAAGGGCGGAAAACCATGTGGATATTGACAGGAGGCATGACGGCGCTGCTGCTCCTGGTGATGTTCGTCACCCACCGGGCGATTCCTTTCATGATGGACGACCTCTGGTATTCCACCATGCTGTCGGACGATACGCCGATTTCTTCTATATCAGATATCGTGAAAAGCCAGATATGGCACTACAATAACTGGGGCGGCAGGAGCATGACCCACAGCATTCTGCAGCTGACGCTGCTGGCCGGGGAGCTGGCGGCGGATGTGCTGAATGTGGTGTTCACGCTGCTTTTGGGATGGACGATCTGTCTTGTGTCGGGACACCGCAGATTTCCCGCGTTCTTCGCGGGCATCAGCATGGTGCTGGGCCTGAACGCCAACTGGCGCATGAGCATGTTCTGGCAGGCAGGGGCGGCGAACTATCTGTACATCACGGTGTTCCTCCTTCTGTTTGTCTGGTGCTATCTGAGAGAGCTGCCGGACGAGGGCAGCCTCTGGCCAGGTTCCGGAAAACGGGGAAGGGACATATCTGCCCTGGCTGGCAGCGGGGCCGGCAAGGCCGGTGGGGAAGGATGTCTCCCCGGGATCACCCTGTGGATTGTCCCTCTGGGCATCCTTGCGGGCTGGAGCAATGAGAACATGGGCCCGGCGGTGTGGGTGCTGAGCCTGGCGGTCATCCTGCTGGGATTCAGGGAGGGGCGCAGGCCGAAGCCCTGGATGGCGCTGGGGAGCCTGGCATGCCTGGCGGGCAGCGTCGCGTGCATCGCAGCGCCTGGCAATGCCGTCCGCAGCGCGGAGATAGAGGAGGAGCAGTACGGACTGCTTTGGAGGCTTTTCCTGAGGAGCTACGCGGAGTGCAAAGGGGCCATGGAGTACCTTTTCCCCGCGCTGCTGGTGTTGGGCGCGCTGCTGTTTGTCAGCAAATGCGTCCTGAAGCAGGAGATAGGCAGGCGCACCCTCCTGGTGCTTTTCTGTGCCCTGCTTTCCTGGGGAGCCTTTTTCCTGTCGCCCCATTATCCGGACAGGGCCTCCTTCGGTACGCTGGCGCTGTGCATCTGTGCCATCCTGTCGCTGGCGAAGAAGATATTGCGGGAGAGGCGGAATCTGGCATGGCCCCTGTGGTGCGGCGCAGCGTTCCTGAGCCTTAAGGGAATGTATTTCTGCGGCGAATACCTGGCAATCCTCTGGGGATGGATTCGATGACATCCGGTGGGCCCGCCGAAAAACCGCCGTAAAACGCCGCCGAAAAAAACACTTGCAAACCCGGGAAAAATGTGGTAGCATAGCGTCATATCAGAAATGCCGTGAAGGAGACTCTTATCGGGAAAGGCAACAGGAAGGCAGCGTCACCGACTGAAAGCGCCGCCAGCGGGAACCGATACAGGGAACGCTCTGGAGCAGGCTGTCTGAACGCGGGGAAGGGCACAGGCCGCTTCGCGCTAGGGCAGCACGTAGCACGCGTTAAGTGTAAGAGTGGAGCGGCCGGGTACGCCTTTGATGGAAGGCGCGGCTGTTCAAAGCGGGTGGTACCGCGGATAAAAGTGTGAGAAGAAGTTCTAGGCGGCCAAAGTACGCCCGCCAAGAACTTCTAGGCTCATAAGCGAACAAGTTCGCTTAATGAGCCGATCTCACACAGAAGAATGCCCAAAGTGCGGGCATTCTTCCGGACTTGCACCATGGTTCGTGCCGACTGCGTCGGCATAGGGCTAAAGGGGGGAGTCGTTTATTCGTCCCGGATGCAGGAAACTGTGTTCTGGGGCTTTTTTTATGCACAGGCTCATGGAGGAGCGCTCTCCGGAACACGTCTACAGAGAAAGGAGCCACTATGACAAGCAGGAACTGTTACAGAGACATGACCATCGGAGAAATCGGAGAGCAGCATATCGGACAGAGCGTCCGCATGGCCGGATGGGTGGAGAATATCCGCGACCACGGCGGCGTGTCCTTCATCGACCTGCGGGATATGTACGGCGTCCTGCAGATCGTGATCCGCAGGCCCGGGCTGCTGAAGGGCCTGATTAAGGAGACCTGTATCTGCGTGGAGGGACCCGTGGAGAAGCGGGACGCGGAGACCTACAACCCCAAGCTTCCCACCGGCACCATCGAGCTGGAGGCCAGGGAGATCACGGTGCTGGGCAGGGTCTACCGCCAGCTCCCCTTTGAGGTGATGACCTCCAGGGAGACCAGGGAGGAGGTGCGGCTGATATACCGCTACCTGGACCTGCGCAACGCCAGGGTGCGGGATAACATTTTATTCCGTTCGAAAGTAATCGCTTTTCTGAGAGAGAAGATGACACAGATGGGCTTTGTGGAGATACAGACCCCCATCCTCTGCGCCTCCTCCCCGGAGGGGGCCAGGGACTACATCGTCCCCTCCCGGAAATTCAAGGGAAAATTCTACGCGCTGCCCCAGGCGCCCCAGCAGTACAAGCAGCTCCTGATGGCGTCCGGGTTCGACAGGTACTTCCAGATAGCCCCCTGCTTCCGGGACGAGGATGCCCGGGCGGACCGCTCCCCGGGAGAATTCTACCAGCTGGACTTCGAGATGAGCTTCGCCACTCAGGAGGACGTCTTCCGGGTGGGGGAGGAGGTGCTTTCCGCTGTCTTCGAGAAATTCGCGCCCCAGGGCGCGGCGGTGACGAAAGCCCCCTACCCGGTCATTGGCTATAAGCAGGCCATGGTGGAATTCGGCACGGACAAACCGGACCTGCGCAATCCCCTGCGGATTCTGGATGTGACGGACTTTTTCCAGAACTGCACCTTCAAGCCCTTCCTGGGCAGGACAGTGCGGGCCATCCGGGTGCACGCCGAGATGAGCAAGGGCTTCCACGAAAAGCTCCTGCAGTTCGCGGTCTCCCTGGGGATGGCAGGGCTTGGGTACCTGGAGGTGGCGGAGGATCTCTCCTACAAAGGGCCTATCGATAAATTCATTCCGGCAGAGCGCAAAGACCTGCTGCGGCAGTTGGCAGGGCTGGAAGCGGGGGACACGATTTTCTTCATTGCGGACAGGGAGGAGCGGGCCAATTACTACGCCGGGAAGATCCGCCTGGAGCTGGGGGAGAAGCTGGGGCTTACGGAGACAAATGCGTTCCGGTTCTGCTATGTGAACGACTTCCCCATGTACGAGATGGATCCGGAGACGAAAGAGATTGGCTTTACCCACAACCCCTTCTCCATGCCCCAGGGCGGCCTGGAGGCTCTGGAGACCACAGATCCCCTGGATATCCTGGCCTACCAGTACGATATCGTGTGCAACGGCGTGGAGCTTTCCAGCGGAGCCGTTCGCAACCATAGTCTGGACGTTATGGTGAAGGCCTTCGAGATAGCGGGATACGATGAGAAGACCCTAAAGCGGAAATTCGGCGCTCTGTACCAGGCCTTCCAGTTCGGCGCGCCGCCCCACGCGGGCATGGCGCCTGGCATCGACCGGATGCTGATGCTGCTGCGGGGGGAGGAGAACATCCGGGAGGTGATAGCCTTCCCTATGAGCGGCTCCGCCCAGGATTTGATGTGCAGCGCCCCCGGCGAGGTCACGGAGCAGCAGCTGCGGGAGGTGCATATCAAAATCCGCGACTAATGCGAGAAGAAGCTCTAAGCCTACAAAAGAGGTAGGCTTAGGACCTGCGCAGTGGATTTGCACAGTTTTATAAGGAAGAGGAGGAGTTATGGCAAATATCATCAGCGATGAGACCATAGAATACGTGGGCATCCTGGCGAAGCTTTCGCTCTCAGAGGAGGAGCGGGAGCAGGCAAAGAAGGACATGGGCCGGATGCTGGATTATATCGATAAATTGAACGAGCTGGACACGGATGGGGTGGAGCCCATGTCCCATGTCTTCGCGGTACGCAACGTGTTCCGGGAGGACGAGGTGACAAGCGGCGACAGAAGCGCGGAAATGCTTCAGAACGCCCCCGCGCAGAAGGACGACATGTTCGTGGTGCCCAATGTGATGTCCCATTAGGAACCATTCAGAAAGGAACGAGGTGGATTATGGAACTTTTATCCCTTTCCGCAGTGGAGCTGGGAGCCGCCATCAAAGCGGGCGAAGCTACGGCTGTGGAAGCCATGGAGGCAGTCCTCGCCCGGATAGAGGAGTCGGAGGAGGCGCTTCACTGCTATATTACCATTGACAGAGACAAGGCGCTGGAAACAGCCGGAAAGATTCAGCGGCGCATAGAGGCAGGAGAGCTTACAGGCCCGCTGGCGGGAGTCCCCGTGGCCGTCAAGGACAATCTGTGCACGTCAGGCATGCCCACCACCTGCGCTTCCCGGATACTGGGCAATTTCGTCCCCGCCTATACGGCCCGGGCCGTGGAGAACCTGGAGGGGGCCGGGGCGGTAATCATCGGCAAGACCAATATGGACGAATTCGCCATGGGCTCTACCACGGAGACCTCCGCCTACGGCGTCACCCGCAATCCCCACGACAGGGAGCATGTGCCCGGAGGGTCCTCCGGCGGCTCCGCGGCAGCCGTGGCGGCGGGGGAGTGTTTCTTCGCGTTGGGCTCCGACACCGGCGGCTCCATCAGGCATCCTGCCTCCCACTGCGGCGTGGTGGGCATGAAGCCCACCTACGGCACCGTGTC
>CAOOJO010000017.1 GCA_948496895.1 uncultured Acetatifactor sp.
AGGAAGGGGCCGCACAGCAGGCTTCCGTTCAGGCGGGCGGCGGCCAGCTTTTCGCCGTCTCCCCCAACCAGGCCGCTGGCAGAGGTAAGCTCCGGGTCATAGGAGGCGTCCGCCTCCCCCATGGCCTGGTACATGGCCTGCATCCGCTGGAAGGCATCCTCCGGCGTGATTTCCATCTCCCTGCAGTCATTGTCCCTGACGATTTCCCAGAAGCTTTTTCCGGTCTCTTTTTCTATGTCGATGATTTCCTGAAATGATTGATACATAAGTCTCCTCCAAATAGGTATGTATTAGGGATTTAGCCCTGGGCCGGATTCTCGGCCAGCCCTAAGTAGGTCACTTTCAGGATGCCCTCCAGATGGGCCAGCCAGCGGATGGCGTCCGCGGGCACCTCCTGGTCGCATTCCAGCACGATGACAGCATGTCCCCCCTTGGAGGAGCGGTATAGCTGCATGGTAGCGATGTTGATGGATTTGTGGCTCAGCATGGAGGTGATCTCCGTCACATGCCCCGGCTGGTCTAAATTGTTCACCACCAAAGTGGGGTAATCGCCGGAGAAATTGGCGGGCAGCCCGTCAATCTCCGTGACCCGGATGGCCCCGCCGCCCACGGAAGCGGCCACAATCTCGATTTTCTGCCCCTCCCCGCCGCTTAAGCGCAGCTTGACGGAGTTGGGGTGCACATCCCCCAAGTCGATGCCGCCCAGACTGTATTCCATTCCGGCCTCCTGGGCGTACCGGAAGCTGTCCGGAATCCGGGGATCGTCCACCGGAAAGCCCAAAAGCCCTGCCACCAGGGCCCTGTCCGTACCGTGGCCCTTGCCTGTGGCGAGGAAAGAGCCGTGGAAAAGGACCTCCGCCTTTTTCACCGGCGCGCCCAATAGCTTGCGTGAAATGTTCCCGATTTTGACGGCTCCCGCTGTGTGGGAGCTGGAGGGGCCTACCATGACGGGGCCAATGATATCGAATGAATTCATGCGCTCTGACTCCTTTGTCTGTGTCCGTAAGGAATTTCCTAAGCTGATCTGACCAACTCTTTGTCCTCTATCTTTACTATATCTTAAGTTTGTGTAAAATGCAAGATGTCGGAGCGGAATTTGGCTTCCGACTTCTCGTGGCATGTTGACATATATTGGAAAGACATATATAATAATGCGGAATAAAATCCATGGCTGGGATGTATCACTGAGACATATCCGATACGATAACACAGAAGTATTTGCCATGAAAATGGACCTGTGCTATAATAGGCAACGGTGACAGCCTGAGATGCTTGGCACACAGGCTGCAAATGTGCGGAAATCGGCAGATTTCAGGGAGGCACGAGAAAGGAAAGAGAAGAAGATGAGAAAAGACAGATTACAGAAAATGGGAATACTGATTGCTCCTGCCATTCTGGCGGCAGGCATGCTGGCGGGGTGCGGCGGACAGGACAGCGCCGGAGGGAGCGCGTCAGACAGTGGACAGGACAGCGCGGGCGCGGGCAGCAGCGCGGAAGAGAGCGCGGACGCTGGAGCGGAGAGCAGCGCAGAAGAGCAGGAGGGCGGGGATGCCCAGGCTGAAGACAATACCCAGGGCGGCGACCAGCTGGCCAAGATTTTAGAGGCAGGGAAAATCGTCATCGGCACCGAGGGCACCTACTCCCCCAACAGCTATCACGACGACAGTGGGAAGCTGGTGGGCTTCGACGTGGAGGTGGGAGAAAAAATCGCGGAGAAGCTGGGCGTGGAGGCCGAGTTCTTCGAGGCGGAATGGGACTCTCTGTTCAGCAGCATGGACGCGGGACGGATCGACACCGTGATCAATGAGGTGGAGTACTCCGACGAGAGGGCTTTGAAATACGATTTCTCCCAGCCCTACACCTATATCCACGGCGCGCTGATGGTAAAGGGCGACAATGAGGAAATCAAGACCTTCGAGGACCTGGACGGCAAAAAGGCGGCCCAGAACCTGACCAGCAGCTGGGGCAAGATGGCGGAAGGGTACGGCGCGGAGCTGGTGAGCGTGGACGCGGTGGCGCAGACCGTGGATCTCCTGCTCACCGGAAGGGCTGACGCCACCCTGAACGTGGAGACCGCCTTTTCCGATTATCTGAAGAAGAATCCCGACGCGGACGTGAAGGTGGTGGCCCTGACGGAGGATGCATCCTCCTCCCTTGTCCCTGTGAAGAAGGGGAACGAGGAGCTGCTGAAAGCCATCAATGAGGCCATCGACGAGCTGCGGGCCTCCGGAGAGCTGAAGGAGCTGTCCGAGAAATATTTCGGCATGGACGTCACCAGCCAGGAATAGGCGCAGCGGATTAAGCGCAAAAACGCAGAGGAACAAAAGTATGGATTAAGTATAGATTAAGGAAGAAAGGAGGCAGGCGGTATCATGAATGGACGGGTTTGGCAGCTACTGCTGGATTCCTTCTGGCAGATATTATTGCCCGGGATACGGGTCACGATTCCACTGACACTGGTGTCGTTTTCTTTGGGGCTGATTATCGCCCTGATTACGGCCATGGTGCAGGTGGCCAACATCCCGGTGGTGAAGCAGATAGCCAGGATTTATGTGTGGATCATCCGGGGGACGCCGCTGCTGGTGCAGCTCTTCGTGATATTCTACGGGCTGCCCAGCGCGGGAATCATACTGGACGCCATCCCCTCGGCAATCATCGTGTTTTCCTTCAATACAGGAGCCTACGCCTCCGAGACCATCCGGGCCGCCATCGAGTCGGTGCCTGTGGGGCAGATAGAGGCGGGCTACTGCGTGGGGATGAGCTATCTGCAGATCATGGCGAGGATCGTCCTGCCCCAGGCCCTGCGGACGGCTTTCCCGCCCCTGAGCAATTCCCTGATCGGGCTGGTGAAGGATACCTCCCTGGCCGCCAATATCACGGTGGTGGAGATGTTCCTGGCCGGACAGCGCATAGCGGCCAACAGCCTGCAGGTCATGGCCATATACTGCGAGGTGGCGTTTATCTACCTGCTGTTCTGTACGGTGCTGACGAAGCTGCAGAGCTACTGTGAGAAGCGGATGAAGACCTATTGAGCCGGTAAGCGGGATGAAGCCGGGGGAGCGGGAACTGTGTGGAAGCGGATAGATTGGAGTGAGGACGATGCTGGAAGTAAAAGGGATAGAGAAATCTTTTGACGACATAAAAGTCTTAAAGGGCGTGGACATTAAAGTCAGCAAGGGAGACGTGGTCACAATCATCGGCCCCAGCGGTTCCGGGAAGACCACGCTGCTGCGCTGCATCAATTTCCTGGAGCGGGCCCAGGCCGGAGAGATGATTTTCGATGATGTCCATTACAGGCTGAACGCCATGTCCAGAAAGGACATCGCCGCTCTGCGCAAGAAGACGGGCTTCGTCTTCCAGAACTACAATCTCTTCCGCAACAAGACGGCCCTCCAGAACGTGACCGAGGGGCTGATCGTGGCCCGCAGGATGCCCAGGGAGGCGGCAAAGGCGGCAGGGCTGCGGGCCCTGGAGAAGGTGGGCCTGGCGGACCGGGCGGATGCCTACCCCCATCAGCTCTCCGGCGGCCAGCAGCAGCGCGTGGCCATTGCCAGGGCCATCGTCTCGGAGCCGGAGGTCATCTTCTTCGACGAGCCTACATCGGCATTGGATCCGGAGCTGGTGGGCGAGGTGCTGGCCGTCATGCGCGATTTGGCGGCGGAGGGCAGGACCATGCTGATCGTGACCCATGAGATGCGGTTCGCCCGCAGCGTGGCCAGCCATGTAATCTTCATGGACGATGGCGTGATTGTGGAGGAGGGGAAGCCCCAGGACATTTTCGACAATCCCAGCCAGGAGCGGACGAAGCGGTTCCTGGCCACGGTGCGGGAGGGATTCGCTCCCAATTTATACCCACAAACGTAATTAATTGTCGTCTGCGCAGTATAACGAGTGAACGTATCGGCAATCCAGAACTGAAAGCGGAAATTAAATGCGTCCTCGAGTATATGACAAAATAGCGGAACTGTATATCTTGAATCATGTCAGGGCCGGATGCCTGTCTGCGCATCGGCCCTGTCAGCATTTATGCGGTCTTTGATAAACGAAATAACGAATAAAAAGCTCCAGACTCTTGCATTTTGCATATCTGTGTGCTATGATTCTTCATAGCGGACGTAAGTCAGAAGACATCCGGCCAGGCTTTCTCTGAAAAACGCATGGCGGCGGATGACAGAACAAAAAGATGCCCCAAGGGACAGAAAGGAAGAAGACAAGAAAATGAAGCAGGGTTTTGACGACATTATGGAGAGGGTAGGGAAGTGCTCGAAGAAGACGGTATCCGTCTCCGTGGCACAGGATTCCGCGGTGCTGGAGGCCGTGAAGGAGGCCAAGGCCAGAGGAATCGCAGATGCAATCCTGGTGGGAGATGAGGCGAAGATTCGCGAGATAGCGGCCGAGATCGGCATGGATCTGTCGGATTATGAGATCATCGACGAGCCGGACATGATCGCGGCTTCCTTAAAGGCCGTGAAGCTGGCCCACGAGGGAAAGGCCGATATGTATATGAAGGGCATCATCGACACCAAGGACTTTTTAAAGAGCGTCCTGGACAAGGAGGTAGGCCTGCGCACCGGCAAGCCCCTGTCCCATGTGGCGGTGTTCGAGGTTCCTACCATCGACAGACTCTTGTTCCTGACGGACGTGGCGTTCATGACCTATCCCACGCTGGAGGACAAGGCCCACATCATCCAGAACACCATTCCCGTCTGCAATGCCTGCGGCATCGATATGCCCAAGATTGCGCCGTTAGCGGCAGTTGAGGTGGTGAATCCCAAGATGCCTGCTACCGTGGAGGCGGCGGAGCTGACGAAGATGTGCGAGGCGGGAGAGATTCCCGGCTGCGTCATCGACGGTCCCCTGTCTCTGGATCTTGCCATCGACCCGGAGGCCGCCAAGCACAAGGGCGCTACCCACAGGAAGATTCAGGGAGACGCGGACGTGCTGCTCTTCCCGGATATCCATGCGGGCAACCTGGTATACAAGGCCATCGTACATATGGTAGACATGAAGAATGGCTGCATCCTGACCGGCACCAAGGTTCCCGTCATCCTGACCAGCCGCTCCGACACCTTCGAGACCAAGGTGAACTCCATCGCCCTGGCGGCAGTGGTGTCCGAGGAGCTGCAGAAGAACGCTTAACGCAGATTTGTCATAGACAGGAGGAGTTATAGAAATGTCCATTAAAAGCTTGATCATCAATCCGGGTTCCACTTCCACGAAAATCGGCGTGTTCGAGGATGAGACCCTGTTGTTCGAAGAGACCCTGCGGCATTCCACGGAGGAAATCAGCCAGTATGCCACCATCGTAGACCAGAAGGATTTCCGCAAGAAGATCATCACGGATCTCCTGGAGTCCAAGAAGTTCGATTTGAAGAGCCTGAACGTGGTGGTAGGCCGGGGCGGGATGTTAAAGCCCATTTCCGGCGGCACCTACGCCGTCACCGAGGAGCTGCTGGCAGACCTGAAGGTGGGAGTGCAGGGACAGCACGCCTCCAACCTGGGCGGCATCCTGGCGAAGGAAATCGGAGATTCCATCGGCGTTCCTTCCTATATCGTAGACCCTGTGGTGGTGGACGAGCTGATGCCCATCGCGAGGTATTCCGGCATGGCGGAGATTCCCCGGGGCAGCATCTTCCACGCCCTGAACCAGAAGGCGGTGGCGAAGCGGTACGCGGCGGAAATCGGCAAGCCCTATGAATCCCTGCGGCTGATTGTCGTCCATATGGGCGGCGGCGTCTCCGTGGGAGCCCATGAGGGCGGCAGGGTCATCGATGTGTTCAGCGCCTTTGACGGCGACGGCGCTTTCTCGCCGGAGCGGGCGGGCGGCGTACCCTGCGGCGCGCTGGTGAAGCTGTGCTTTTCCGGCAAATATACGGAGAAGGAAATCTACAGCAAGCTGATTGGAAAGGGCGGCTTCAACGCTTACCTGGGCACCAACGACATGCGCGAGGTGACCAAAATGGCCAACGAGGGGGACGCGAAGGCGGCGGAGGCCAAGGAGGCGTTCCTGCTGCAGGTGGCAAAGGACATCGGTTCCATGGCCTGCGTGCTGAACGGCAAGGTGGATCAGATCATCGTCACCGGCGGCATCGCCTACGGCGCGGATGTGGTGGCCGCACTGAAGGAGCGGGCGGAGTGGATTGCGCCCTTCACGGTATATCCCGGCGAGGACGAGCTGCTGGCGCTGGCACAGGGCGCTCTGCGGGTGCTGAAGGGCGAGGAAGAGGCGAAGACGTATTGACCAAATGAGCCGGGCGCGTTCCGCCGGAGAGAGGCGCGCGCCGGGAGAGCATTTCAGTTGACTTTAGAGGGCTGTTGCAGAGCGGTATCTGTCTGATTTCCGGAATGTGACAGCTCTTTTTATTAGCGCAGCGTGGCGTAGCATGTGGCTTTGGGAAGAGGGCAGGAATGGCAACTACGGATATTTATACACGGAATAACGCATATCAGCATTTCCAGGTGCTGAAGACCAACCGCAACAAAAGGTACAAGGCCGGGGAGTTCTTCGTGGAGGGCGTGCGCAGCATCAATGAGGCGGTGCGGCAGGGATGGCATGTGCGGTCTTTTCTGTTCGGAGAGGGCAGGCTTTCCGACTGGGCGGCCAATCTGCTGAGGACCGTGCCCACAGAGGTGAACTATCGCCTGACGGACGAGCTGCTGGAGGAGCTTAGCGGCAAGACGGACACCTCCGAGCTGATGGCTGTCATTGAGATGCGGGAGGACAAGCTGAGGGAGAGCTATCTGTCGGAGAATCCCTTTATCGTGCTCTTCGACAGGCCCTCCAACAAGGGGAATCTGGGGACCATGATACGCTCCTGCGATGCCCTTGGGGCCGATTTGCTCATCATGACGGGGCATGGGGTGGATCTCTACGACCCGGACGTGGTGGTGTCGGCCATGGGCTCCTTTTTCAAGCTGCCTGTGGTCAGGGTTTCGGACAACCATGCGCTGTGGAATTTCGTGGCGGATTTGAAAAGGAGATTCCCGGCCTTTCAGATGATCGGGACTACGGCGCATAAGGAGAACCCGGTGACAAGCGTAAATCTGACAGGGCCTGTGATGCTGATGTTGGGGAACGAGACCGTGGGGCTGAACCAGAGCTTCAAGGAGAGCTGCGACATCCTCTGCACCATTCCCATGGCGGAGGATTCCTACGCCTCCTCCTTCAATGTGAGCTGCGCGGCCTCGATTTTGATGTATGAGGTGACCAGGCAGAGGAGCGCCCAAAGTGAGGGCATTCTTCCGGGTTGTGACAGGGCAGGTTACAGAAGAGGTTGAAAATGCGTACATTCGAGAATGTCACGGAGACCAGGAGCAGGACCATGAGCCATATCCGCGGGAAGGATACCTCCATCGAGAAGGCGCTGCGCAGGGCTCTGTGGGAAAAGGGATACCATTATCGGAAAAATTACAGGGCGCTGCCCGGCAGCCCCGATATCTGCCTGACCAAGTATAAGCTTGCCATCTTCTGCGACAGCGAGTTCTTCCACGGCAAGGACTGGGAGGTTCTAAAGCCCAGGGTGGAAAAGGGCAACAACGGGGCATACTGGGTCAGGAAGATTGAGAACAATATGGAGCGGGACAGCGAGACCGACAAGCGCCTGCTGTTCCTGGGATGGACGGTGATGCATTTCTGGGGGAAGGATATCCTGAAGAAGACCGACGAATGCGTCCGGGCCATCGAAGAGGTCATCCTGGACATCCAGCTAAGCCAGGCGGACGGGGCGGAATGACGGGGCCGGAGGACGGCACAGGGAAGCTTCGCTGCCAGGCGAGGATGAATGCAGAACGGAAAAACGTCATAAAATCATTATATATACGATACAAATGTGACAGGAAAGGAAATGCTCCGATGGAGAGGACGGTCTGTGAACTGTTTGCGGGAGTGGGGGGCTTTCGGTGCGGCCTGAATGGCATTCAGGCGCCGAAGGATATGAAAACGGAAGAGGGGCATCCCATGGAAGGAAAGCATTCCATGGAAGGAGAGCATTCCATGGAGCCAGGGCATCCCATGGAGCCAGGGCGTTCCGTGGAAGAAAAATGGCGGACGGTGTGGTTCAACCAGTGGGAGCCCGCGGAGAAGAATACCCAGTACGCCCATGACTGCTATGTGTACCATTTCGGCACATGCCTGGACAAGGCCGGGCAGGATACCACCAACGTGGACATCGAAGAGGTGGACAAGAGCCTGATACCGGATTTCAATCTGCTGGTGGGCGGCTTTCCCTGCCAGGACTATTCCGTGGCCTCATCCCTGGCTACATCCAGAGGATTAGAGGGAAAGAAGGGCATTCTGTGGTGGTCTATCCGCAAGGTTTTAGAGGTGAAGCGGCCCCCCTTCGTGCTGCTGGAGAACGTGGACAGGCTCTTAAAATCCCCGGCAAGCCAGCGGGGCAGGGACTTCGGCATCATGCTGGCCTGCTTCCGGGACGCGGGATACGCGGTGGAGTGGCGGGTCATCAACGCGGCGGACTACGGGCTTCCCCAGAGGCGCAGGCGCATATTCATCTTCGCCTGCAGAGAGGATACGGCATACTGCGGCAGGCTGGAGAGGGCCTCAGGGTATGAACCAACGGCGGACGAGAGGGCGCGGAAGGCCGATGCGGCAGACGAGGAGGCACGGAAGGCTGGCGCGGCGGACGAGGAAGCGCGGCGGACCAGTGCGGCAGCCGTGATTTCCGCCGCAGGCTTCTTTGCCGGGACATTCCCGGTGGATTCTGTTGGAGCGGAGCAGATCAGGGCCCAGGAGCTGCCGGAGAGCTTGGGGGAGCTGTCCGTTTCTTTCCGGTTCGGTTTTGAGAACGCGGGCATGATGAGGGACGGCATGGTCTATACGGCGAAGACAATGCCGTCATATCAGGGCCGGCAGATGACCCTGGGGGACATCATGGAGCAGGGGGACGTGGAGGAGGCCTATTTCATCCCGGAGGAGAGGCTGTACTATACCTCCCCGGAGGTCACCCGCAGCGACGAGACCAGAGAGAGCCTCTCCAAGGAGCAGCGCAAGACCTGGCAGTACCTGAAAGGAGCTAAGAAGCTCCTGCGGGAGGCCGCAAGCGGGCACGCTTACGTCTTTTCCGAGGGCGCCATCCCCATGGTGGACGAATACGACAAGCCCGCCAGGACCATGCTCACCTCGGAGGGAAGCTTCAGCAGGACCACCCATATCGTAAAGGATAAGAGAACCGGACGAATCCGGCTACTGACGGCAGGGGAGACCGAGCGGATTCAGGGTTTTCCCACGGACCACACGAAATACTGCCTGACGGACGGAAAGGTAGTGGAGATGCCGCTGAACAAGCGCAGGTTCATGATGGGCAACGCCCTGGTGGTGGGGCTGGTGGAGCGGATGGGGGAGGCCCTGGAGGAGATATTCGAGAAAGAAGGCTAAAGGAGAAGATGACGTAAAAAGCCCCCGGCCTGTGGGCTGCGGGGGCTTTTATCATCCACTTTCTTTTAGATATCAAACTTAAAATACCGTTTTGCGTTATAATAAGAGATATCCTTCACAATCTCCGACAACGTATCCATGTCCGCCGGGAAGCCGCCGCCCTCTACCCAATAGCCGATGAGGTTGCAGAGGACTCTGCGGAAATACTCATGCCTGGTGTAGGACAGGAAGCTTCTGGAATCTGTCAGCATCCCTATGAATCCGGACAGGTTGCCCAGGTTCGCCAGGGAAATCAGGTGCTCCCGCATGCCTACCTTGTGGTCGTTGAACCACCAGGCGCTGCCCTGCTGAATCTTTGCCACGGCGCTGGAATCCTGGAAGCAGCCAATGATGGTGCCGATGGACTGGTTGTCGTTGGGGTTCAGGCTGTAAAGGATGGTCCTGGGCAGCTCATCGGTCTTGCACAGGGCGTTGAGGAAATCCGCCATCTGCGCGGAGGGAGCATCGTTATTGATGCAGTCGTAGCCGGTGTCGGGGCCAATCAGCTCGTACATCTTCGTATTGTTGTCCCGCTTGCATCCGAAGTGGAGCTGCATGGCCCAGTCCAGCCTGTGGTATTCTTTGCCCAGGAACAGCATGAAGGCTGTCTTGAACTTAAGCTGCTCTTCCCTGGTGGGAATCATCCGATTGAGTCTCTTTAAGAAAATCGCCTCAATCTCGTCGTCGCTGGCAGGATAGTACATGACATATTCCAGGCCGTGGTCGGACACATTGCAGCCACAGGAGTCGAAGAACTCCATGCGCTTCTTCAGGGCTTCCTTCAGGGAGGCGAAGCTGTTGATCTCGCCCATGCCCGCGGCTTCGCACAGCTTATCCAGATACTCCAGATAATCGGGCTTCTCGATGTTCATGGCCTTGTCAGGCCTCCAGGCGGGCAGGACCTTTACGTCAAAAGTATCGTCCTCCGCAATTTTTTTATGCCATTCCAGGGAATCCACAGGATCGTCCGTGGTGCAGATCAGGGTCACATTGCTGCGCTTGATCAGGCTGCGGGCGCTCATGGAGGGCTGGGAGAGCTTCTCGTTGCACAGCTTCCAGACCTGGTCAGCCGTATTCTTATTTAATACACCGTGATAGTCAAAGTATCTCTGCAGCTCCAGATGGCTCCAGTGGAACAGGGGATTGCCGATGGCCTTGCCCAGGCACTCCGCCCATTTGCAGAATTTCTCGTAGTCGGAGGCGTCCCCGGTGATGTATTTCTCCTCCACGCCGAAGGAGCGCATCAGGCGCCATTTGTAATGGTCGCCGCCCAGCCATATCTGGGTGATGTTGTCGAACTGGCGGTCTTCCGCTATCTCCCTGGGATTGATGTGGCAATGGTAGTCCAGTATCGGTGTGTTTTCCGCGTAATCGTGGAACAGCTTCTTCGCTGTCTCGGATTCCAACAGGAAATCCTTGTCCATAAATTCTCTCATGTTCTTCCCTCCATACAATTTTTTGAGTTCACTCATTCTGGTTCGTTCCCGCGGGCAGTTTGCAGGTGGTGCCCCGCTCGATGATCTCGCCGGAGAAGACAGTCTTCTTTGGCATCTCTCTTCCTTCCAGGATGCCCAGCAGTGTCGCAATCAGGTGCTGGCAAAGGGTCTCCGGCCTGTTGTCGATGCTGGTCAACTCCGGCTCACAGCATCCGGTGAGCATGGAGTTGTTGTAGCCTATGACGGAGAACTCCTCCGGAATCCTATACCCGGCGGCCCTGGCATACTTGACGGCGGCCAGTGCCAGCGTGTCGTCCGCAGCGATGACGCCGTGGAACGCTCCCCCTTTTTCACGCACGGCTTCCAGATGCCGGATCATGGCGTGGATATCCTCATGGGAGCCGTGGTAGAACTCCACCAGCGGCTCGGTTCCTGTAAGAGCCTGCTCCATGGCGGCCAGGAAGCCGGAAAGCTTGCGCTTGCCGCTGTAGGAATCGGCGTTATAGAAGTACAGGATGTCCTCTATGCCGCCTGCGAGCATCTGTCCCGTGGCCTTGTATACAGACGTGTAGTCGTCGGACAGGACGCTGTACACATTGGGGGCGTCGAAGGACGCGTTCAGCACCATCACCGGGATTTGGGCTGCGGCTTCCGCGATGTATCGGTTGTCCTGCTCCCGTTCATAGACGAAATTGGAGCCTACCAGGATGATGCTGTCCACTTTCTTCGTGATCAGCAGGTTCATGGATGCCGCCTTGGACTCCAGCTCATAGCCCGTGCAGCACAGGAGGCTGTCGTAGCCGTGGGCACGGAGCTTCTGCTCGATATAGTAGACGGCCTTGGCCAGGTACAGGTCGGAGCTGTCCGCGCACATGATGCCGATGGTCTTCATGGTGTTCAGCCCTAAGCCTCTGGCGAAGGCGTTGGGAGTGTATCCGTACTGCTCGATGATGTCCAGTACCTTCTGCCTCGTCCGTTCGCTGACGCTGTTGCTGCCGTTTAGCACCCGGGAGACGGTGGCGATGGAGACGCCGGCCTTTTCGGAGATATCGTAAATCGTCATTGGTATTCCTCGTCGGCATAATGTAAGTAGTTACAAAAAGCTCTATATGAATTATAGCAAATGCAGTTTTTTTTGCAAGATATTTTTTTAACAATTCGATTTTGTTTGATTTTGTTATTGACGCAAAAAATTTTATGAAGTAAGATGGGATGTAAGAGCTTACATAAAGCGGGAGGACAAAAAGAGTATGAGGTACAATGGCAACAAAGTCGAGGACATCAAAATCGCCTATGTGGGCGGCGGTTCCAGAGGCTGGGCCTGGGGGCTGATGAGCGACCTGATGACCTGCGGCGACATCAGCGGAAGGGTCGACCTGTACGACATCGATCTGCAGGCGGCGAGAAGCAACGAGATTATCGGCAATAAATTCAATCAGGCCAGGGGCGCGAAGACTACATGGCAGTATAGGGCGGTGGAGACGCTGGAACAGGCTCTCACAGGAGCGGACTTCGTCATCCTGTCCATTCTGCCCGGCACCTTCGACGAGATGGAATCCGATGTCCATACGCCGGAGAAGTACGGCATCTACCAGTCCGTGGGCGACACCAGCGGCCCCGGCGGTATCCTGCGAGCCATGCGCGCCATCCCCATGTACGAGGTCATCGCCGAGGGCATCAAGAGCTGCTGTCCGGATGCCTGGGTCATCAATTATACCAACCCCATGACCCTCTGCGTGAAAACGCTGTACCGCGTCTTCCCGGGGATAAAGGCCTTCGGCTGCTGCCATGAGGTGTTCGGCACCCAGAAATTCCTGGCGGAGGTCGTGCGGGAGGAGCTTGGCATCCCGGCTGTGGAGCGGCATGAAATCAAGGTGAATCCTGTGGGCGTGAACCATTTCACCTGGCTCACGGAGGCAAAGTACCGGGATGTGGACTTGTTCCCGGTTTACCGCGCATACTGCGAAAAGCATCCGGACGGGCGGGGCGGCGAGGGTCCGGCGGACAGCAACTGGATGAACAATGCCTTCGCCTGCGATGAGAAGGTGAAGATGGATCTGTTCCTGCGCTTTGGCCAGATCGCGGCGGCAGGGGACAGGCATCTGGCGGAGTTCTGCGAGGGGAAATGGTATCTGGAGAGCCCTGAGCGGGTCAGGGAGATGCATTTCGGGCTGACGCCTGTGTCATGGCGCAGGGAGGATCTGGCGCAGCGCCTGGAAAGGAGCGCGAGACTGGTGAGCGGCGAGGAAGAGGTGCAGATAAGGGGCACCGGCGAGGAGGGCGTGAACCAGATTCGTGCCCTGCTGGGATTGACCGAGCTGGTCACCAATGTCAACATCCCCAACCGGGGGCAGATTCCCAACCTGCCGCTGGGGGCGGTGGTGGAGACCAACGCGGTGTTCCGGGCGGGCAGCCTGAATCCGGTCTTCGCCGGGAGCATCCCGCAGTCCATCTATCCGCTGGTGGCCAGAATCTGCGGGGAGCAGGAGACGCTGTCGGAGGCGATTGCCAGGCGGGACGTGGAGGGTATCTTCCAGGCCTTTGCGGGCGACCCGCTGGTGACCTGTGGATTGGAGGACGCCAGGCGGCTTTTTGAGGAGATGTGCTGGAATACCAGGGATTATCTAGGGATGTATGGGATATAAGGCTTAGTTGCGAAGCTTATACTGGGCGAGACGCTGGCAGCGCCGCCTGTTCTGCAGACAGAGCAGCTATTTCATTCTTTTTGCTGCTCTGTCTGTAGTTCTGTAGAGCAGAAATATATTTGGGTGTGACCGGGAACATGTTTTGAATTAGAAAGGCTCTTTTTTGGCCTAATACTTCCCCGAATCGAATGGTATTGCATTTTGGGGTTTTATATCCTTTTTCTCTCTGTTTTGCAATTTTATTTTCTGCTATTTTTTCATACTTTTCTATTTGGGAAGAAATGGGGATACACCAATATATATTTGGTTCGGCTTTATCTGGAAAGGCGTAAAAACAAGGGCGATTATGGACACCCTCTTTATTTTTCATTAAGCGTCCGTTGGAATCATGTCTGACAAAAAAATCGTCTGTAATAAAGAAAAAACTTCCTTGTTTCATTTGATATCATGCCCTTCTTATAAAATGTAAAGGTTCTGCCAGAGACAGAACCTTTACGAATCATTTGAACCCGATTACTTGTTTCAGCTCCGCTGTCGGTAAGCGGAGATACATTTGAAAGATTGCTATCTTTCTCTCTTTATTATATGCAAAAATGAGGGAATATGTCAAGATTTTTCTGCATTTTCATTGGATTTTTGTGCTTTTCTTTCCGATTTTGCAACCTGCTTCTCCCATGTCTTTTCGGTCTGGCTTTTTAAGAAATTCCGCAGGGGCGCCAAATCCTGTCCCGTATCCCACGCCTCCAGAGCGGCATAATACTCCTTTCGGTCATCTTCGTGGATAATGATGGGGGGATGCCCGTGGAGGACTAGCAAATAATTCATGGCCAGCCGCCCGGTTCTACCGTTGCCGTTCGCGTAAGGATGGATATTCTCGAACTTGGCATGGAAATACGCCGCTGCCGTCAACGCCTGCTCAGGGGAAATGTCACGCAATTCTTCCAGCAGCTCCGACATTTCCTCCTCCACATCCTCCGGTGGGGCCCCCACCTCATTGCGGCCCGTCACATAGTCGTGGAGCTTATACTGGCCGGGGCGCTCGCCCAGCTGCCAGCGCCTGGTGTCGTAGGTGCCGTGGGTCAGCTGGAGCTGAAGCTCCTTTAAAAAAGCCTCATCCATAGGGCGCCTCTCCCCAAATGCTTTCAGGAACAGCTCATAGGCCTCTTTGGCGTTACGGATTTCAAACAGCGTCCGTAAATCGCCGGTGTAGGAGGTGACGCCGTCATGATTGAAAATCTCCCTGGTGTCATGATAGGTGATGTTGTCATTCTCGATTTTTCCGGAGTGGTAGGCGAAAGCGATGCTATGGCTGTTCAGGGCTTCGGCCAGATGGGCTTCCGTGGTGATTTTCTTATTTTGCCATAGGGCTAATGCTTTCTCATATCTGGTCATGGAACACCTCCAACCTGTGGTAAGGGTATTATAGCACATGGCAGAGGATTTTCGGAAAATTTTTCAAAAATTTTTTACAACAAAAAGAGCGCATTGAGTTTGTGATACATTTATGCTAGAATAGACTGGTAGGTGCTGGCAGGAACAAGCAAGGCAAATAGAGGAGGAGAACAGACCATGTCCGATAGAAGACAACAACTAGTAGAAGTATTCCAGGACACCCAGAAATTCTATGCAGAAAACAAAACCCTTGCCGCCGCAGTAGCCTATGGACGGCAGAACACCAAACTGTACAATCCGGACGACTACCCGGAGTTTCCCGTCTCAGACCCAAAGCCAGGCCGAATACGGGTAATAGCCGCCAAGACCTTCGAGGCAGCCATGAACCTGCGCAAAGCCTCCCCAGACAAGAAAATAGCCGTCCTGAACTTTGCCTCGGCTACAACTCCCGGAGGCGGCGTAAAGAACGGCAGCAGCGCCCAGGAGGAGAGCCTGTGCCGATGCTCCACGCTGTATCCCACAATCGACCGCAGGTGGCTCTGGGAGAAGTATTACGGTGTGAACCGCGAGGCGAGAGACAACCGCCATACCGATGCCTGCATCTATTCCCCGGGCGTAATCATCTGCAAGACAGACGATACAATCCCCGAAAGACTGGAAGAAAAAGATTTCGTGACCGTGGACGTAATCACCTGCGCCGCCCCCAACCTGCGAAGTGCCCCCTCAAATTGGCACAATCCGGAGACCGGAAAGCCCATAAAGATGGATTCCCAGGAACTCTACGCCCTGCATGTAAAGCGCGCGAAGCACATCCTCCAGGTAGCCGCGGCGAACGAAGCGGATATCCTGATCCTGGGCGCATTCGGCTGCGGCGCGTTCCAAAACGACCCGGATATAGTGGCAAAAGCCTATCGCAAAGCCCTGGAGGATTACCGGAACAGCTTCGACAGCATTGTATTCGCAATCTATTGCAGCGGCCGCGATAAGGCCAATTTCGAAGCATTTGAGAAGGTGTTGGGGAAGCAGGCGGAATCGGGAATCCCCGGCGCGCGGACTTAAACGACCTGGAGGAAAACATGAAACCTGTAAAATATTACGATATAGGCCTGAACCTCTTCTGCAGGCAGTTCCCCGAACCGGAGAGGATAATCGAGGAGGCCTGGGAAAATGAGGTGTGCTGCATCCTCACCGGAACCGACATAATTATCCCACACAGAAAGCAGGGACAATTCTTCCGTCTTGGGAAGCCGGTCAGGTCAGTACCATCACCCTGCACTGCTTCCTGTCACAGGCGATGCCGTATTTGATGACGGTGTCTATCCCGTCCAGCCGAAGCTGGGTGTCATATCCTAAGTCCTCTATCTGCGCCAGGGCCTCCCGGCACTCTTTCTCAAGAGCCGCAACTCTCGCGAATCTCTCCACGGCCTTTTCCCCAGAGTTCTCTTCGGCGTTTTCTTCGATTTTTTCCCTGGTTTTCCCAGACTTCTGGCTGCTGTTTGAGTATTTGACTTCAATGACGATGCCAATCCCATCCTCCTCAATCTCGATGAGGATGTCGCTGAATAAGGCATTCGCGAGAATGCCTTTATCGCCAGACTCAGCATTAGAGCGGATGTACCAGTCCTCCCGATGCCC
>CAOOJO010000018.1 GCA_948496895.1 uncultured Acetatifactor sp.
ACGGTGTCTGACATCCTCACCCTCCACGATTATGAGGAGGACGGGGAGGCTTTCCGGGCCCGGTATGGGGACATGGAGGCGATTGTGGAGAATCGGGTTCCTTTTAATAAGAACAGATATGCCTTGGCCAAAGGCTTTTCCTACAGGGGACAGCCGATTCTCCTGAGCGAGTACGGCGGCATCGCCTTCTCCGCCCAGGAGGGGTGGGGCTATGGCAGACAGGTGGAATCGGAGGAGGCCTTCCTGGAGCGTTTCGGAAGAATCCTCCAGGCGATCAAAGGGACGCCGCGCCTGGTGGGCTTCTGCTATACCCAGGTGACGGATGTCCAGCAGGAGGTCAATGGGCTCTATACCATGGAGAGGGAGCCGAAGGTGAATATCGATGAGATCAGAAAGCAGAATCTGCTGTAGGACGGATGCAGGGAAGGAGATACCATGAGGAGAGGGAGAAAATGGATGAAGTCGCATAAGATGGCAATTCTGTTTCCTGTGGCGCTGCTCTGCGCGGCTGTGGTTTTCTTCATTTCAGGCGGAAGGCGGGGGGAACCGGCGGCAGATCTGCAGCAGGCCATGCAGGACATGGAGGAGCTTCTGTTTTCCCAGAATGGCATCGATGGGGACAATTACAAAAAATACATAGCCGGATATGGGGCGGAGATTTATCAGGGGGAGGACATCCGCTTTGACCTAAGCGCCCTGCCCGAAGAGGAGCGCAGGGCCCAGGCCGGGGAGGAGATGCGCTTCCAGCTGACAGTGGACCAGGCCGGCCTGTACACGGTGGGCTTCCGCTACCAATGCATCGGGGACAATATCCTCCAGACCAGCATGGCGCTGAAGTGCAATGGGGCGTATCCCTACGAGGAGCTGCAGAGGTTGTTCTTCCCGGACACATGGGTCTCCGGGGAGAAGCAGTACGACCGGTACGGGAACGAATGCATCGCCATGCCGGAGAGGAGCCCTGAGTGGAGGTTCACATGGATGCGGGACATCTCCTTTCTCGGGAATGCCCCATTGATGGTATATCTGGAGCAGGGCACAAACGATTTCCAGCTTTCCGCCAATGAAGGCGGCGTCCTGATAGAAGAGGTGGTGCTGGCGGCGCCTGTGGGGATACCCCAGGACGGCGGGCAGACGGCGGAGGGCGATGCGTGCATCGGGATAGAGGCGGAGGATTTCCTCTACAGGAATTCGCCGAACATCCGCACGGAAAGCTCCTTCAACCCTGCCGTCACGCCCTATGACTGTACGCTGAAGATACAGAACGTGATAGAAGAGGCCTCTTTCCGGATAGGGGGCACCAGCGTTTCCTATATGGTGGAGGTGGATAAGGAGGGATATTACTACCTTGCCTTTGACTATCAGCAGGGCTCTAAGTCCGACTTTACCGTATACCGCAATCTATACGTGGACGGCGCGATTCCGTCGGCTTCCTATGAGAATATCAGCTTCCCCTACAACAATGCCTACGAAAGGAAGCGGCTGGAGGCGCCGGTGTACCTGACGGCAGGTGTCCATGAGCTGACGCTGGAGGTGGCCCTGGAGCCTTACGGGGACGCGGTGGCCATACTGGATGCCATCGTGGCGGAAATCAACGATATGGCGCTGTCCGTGAACAAGATAACCGGCGGCAATACCAGCAAATACAGGGACTTCGACCTGGACGAGTACGATTTGGACATTGCCCGGAACTTAAGCGGCTGGGCGGACACCATAGAACAGGTATATGGGATCCTGGCGCGGGCGGATGAGTTCGGGGAGGAGAACGGCGAGATAAAGCTGTTGGACACGGCGGCGGTATCCCTGCGGGAGCTGGCGGAAAAGCCCAATGAGCTGCCCCAGAACATCAACCGCTTCTCCTATGGGGACAGCTCGGTACGGCAGTACCTGACTACGGTCTCTGAGAATCTTAGCATGGGCGGCTGCTCCTTTGACAAAATCTGGCTCTACCAGAAGGACGCGCAGCTTCCGGCCCCGAAGGGGGTTTTCCAGAGGCTGGCCTTGAAGGCCGGGCACTTCATCGCCTCCTTTACCCAGGATGACTATGCCCCGGGCTATGAGGACTCGGATGCGCTGGAAATCTGGGTGAACAGGCCCAGGCAGTATCTTGAGATGATCCAGAGGATGGCGGACACGGACTTTACGGCCAGGACTGGCATCAAGGTGAACCTGTCCATTGTGCCGGATCAGCAGAAGCTGATACTTGCCAATGCCTCCGGGAAGGCCCCTGATGGAGCCATCGGCATCAGTGCGGGATATGTGTATGACCTGGCCGTGCGGAAGGCCCTGGCGGATTTGAGGCAGTTCAGGGATTTTAAGGAGGTAGGCAGGAGGTTCGCCCCGGGCATGCTGATTCCCGGCGTATGCGATGAGGGCATCTATGCCATTCCGGAGACCTTTAATTTCTATGTGATGTTCTACCGGACAGATATATTCGAGAAACTGAATCTCCCGGTGCCGGACAATATGGACGAGGTCAGGGATCTCCTGCCGGAGCTGAACAGGATGGGCCTGGGCTTCAATACCCATGTGGCGAACCTGCCCACCAAGACATTCGCCGCCACCGCGCCTTTCGTGTTCCAGAGCGGCGGGAGCCTGTACGAGGAGGGCTCCGCGGCCTGCAGGCTGGATTCCCCGGAGGTGATCGAGGGCTTTCGGTATCTGGCGGAGAATTTCACGGTGTATGACATGGATTATGAGATCCTGAGCTTCTACCAGTCCTTCCGGGACGGGCGCACCCCCATCGGGGTGTCGAACTACGGGACATACAATCTTCTGACCAACGCCGCGCCGGAGCTGAACGGCTGCTGGGACATCGCGCTCTATCCGGGGCTGGTGGGGGAGGACGGGACTGTGGATCGCTCCACCTCGGGGGCTGCGGAGAGCTGCGTGGTCTTCCAGGCCTCGGAACAGAAGCAGGCCGCATGGGAGTTCATCAGCTGGTGGATGTCCGATGAGGTGCAGACGGAATTCTCCTTTATGCTGCAGGCCACCCTGGGGAACGAGTATATGTGGAACTCTGCCAACCTCAATGCCATTGCGGCGGCGCCCTGGAGCGCGGAGCACAAGAAAGTCATCATGGAGCAGCTGAGCTGGACGGACGAGATGCCTCCGGTGCCCGGGAACTATATCGTGGAGCGGGAAATGGGGAATGTGCTGGTCAATGTGGTGACGGCCAACGTGAACCTGCGGACGGCCATTGACGACGCCCAGAAGCGCATCAACGCGGAGCTGAACCGCAAGCTGGAGGAATTCGGGTATATCGATGGCCAGGGGAAATGGAAGAAGGAGCTGGTCATACCCGACAAAGAGATGATAGAGGGGTGGTTGGAATGAAGAAAAGGAGATTCGGGGTAAACGCTGCCATATGGTTTCTGCTGCCGTATTTGCTGCTGTTCGTCACCTTCATCGTGATTCCCGTCATCGCCGCCATGGTCCTGAGCTTTACGAACTATGACGCGGTACAGGCGCCGAAGCTGGCGGGCTTCCTGAATTACATCAATCTGCTGACACAGGATGAGATCTTCATGCAGTATGTCCTTCCGAATACCTGCGTATTCGCTTTCATCGTGGGGCCTGTGGGGTATATGCTCTCTTTCCTGCTGGCATGGATGCTGGCCCAGATCAGCAAGGGCCCACGGACGATTCTGGCGCTTTTGATCTACTCGCCCTCTATGACATCGGGGGTGGCCATGGCGGTGGTCTGGAAGATCATCTTTGCCGGGGACCAGATGGGCTATGTGAATTCCCTGCTGATGAACCTGGGGATCACCAACCAGCCGATCCTGTTCACCTCGGATGCGAACTTCCTGCTTCCAATCATGATCGTAGTATCTCTGTGGAGCAGCATGGGCGTGGGATTTCTGGCCATCCTGGCGGGAATCCTGAACATCAATCCAGAGTATTATGAGGCGGCTGCCATAGACGGGATGCGGAACAGGCTTCAGGAGATCTTCTATATCACCATCCCCCAGATGAAGCCCCAGATGATGTTCGCGGCGGTGATGGCAGTGGTGAACACCTTTTCCGCCGGAGCGATCGGCGTGAGCTTAAGCGGCTCCAACCCCACGCCGGCCTATGCGGGCCAGCTGATCGTGAACCACATTGAGGACTATGGGTTCATCCGGTATGAGATGGGCTATGCGTCGGCGATTTCCGTGGTGCTGCTGGTGGGCGTCTACGCGATTTCCAAGGTGGCCGGCAGGGTATTTCGAGAGGACTAAAGGAGGTACGCGTTATGAGGCGAAAGGGCAATAGGATTGGAAGTGTCTTGCTGTGCGTGGTCTTCCTGTGCCTTCTGGGCTGTCCCATGGCGGCAAGCGCCCAGGGAGCCCCCTACACATCTCTCACCATAGACAAGGACGGCAATCCGGTGCGGACTGTGGACGGCTACATCCCGGGGGAGCTCTGGGACAAGATCGGCGAGGAGCAGCTTAAGAAGCCCTCGGACATCTTCATATCGGAAGAGGGCGAGATGTACATCGCCGACACGGGGAATAAGCGGATTCTGGTATGCAGCCTGGAGGGAGAGTACCTCAGGGAGATGACCCAGGGGCTGGAGGAGCCCACCGGGGTATTCGTCACGCAGGAGGGCCTGGTCTATGTGGCGGATATGAAGGCCCGAAAGATACTGGTGTTTGACAGGGACGGCGTCCTGGTGAAGGAATTCGGCACGCCGGTGAGCCCTTTGTTCGGCAAGTCCGCCCAGTACGCGCCCTCCAAGCTGGTGGTGAACCGCTCCGGCAGCATATACGCGCTGTCCGAGGGCAATACGGAGGGGATACTGACGATTTCCGACTATGGGGATTTCTACGGCTACTTTGGCGCCAACGACACATATCTGTCTCTGGCGAACAGGATAAAAAGGGTCCTGTTCACCGAGGAGCAGCTAAAGAGCATGCAGAAAAGCGTCCCGCCCTCCGCATGCAATATCGACATGGACGGCACCGGACTGATCTATACCGTGACCCAGGGGACAGAAGGGTCTGGGCTGAAGAAATTCAACATGGCAGGGAACAACATGTTCGGCCAGGTCCCCACGGATGCCCTGGTAGCGGATGTGGCAGTGGGCGGCATCGACAATATCTTCACGGTATCCAAGCAGGGGTACATTTATGAATATACCCGGGACGGGGAGCTGCTGTTCCACTTCGGCGGCATTGACGATGGCAACAACCGGATGGGGCTGTTCATCACCGCCCAGGCCATAGAGGTGGACGCCCAGAACCGCCTGTACGTGCTGGACTCCAGCAGGGGCGACATCACTGTCTTCCAGCCCACGGAATATGCGGATACCGTGCATCAGGCCCTGGCGCTGTACCAGGAGGGGCTCTACACCGAGAGCAGGGAGCCCTGGGAGAGGGTGCTGAAGCAGAACGGGCTCTTTGACTACGCCTACCGGGGCATCGCCGAGGCCCAGTACAAGCTGGAGGATTACGGCGGCGCCATGGAGGCGGCCAGGCTGGGCGGAGCGGGGAAGACGTACTCCAGCGCGTTCTGGCAGGTCAGGAACAAATGGCTTCGGGAGAACATCGTGGCGGCATTCTGGATCCTGCTGGGGATTCTCCTGCTGGCGAAGGTATGGCGCAGATGGGGAGACCGGATCGTGGGATTGCGCCAGATCCGAGGGGGACTGGGCCTGCTGGCGAGAACCAGGGGGGCGAGGGAGCTTGGGTTCCTGAAATATGCCATAAAGAATCCGGCGGATGCCTTTTACGGCATCAAGAATGAGGGAAAGGTGTCCGTGGCCACAGCCACATTCGTATACCTGCTGTTCTTCCTGATATTCGTGGTCAACAAATACGCCAGCGGCTTCCTGTTCAAGACCGTGCCGGACGGGCAGTACGACATTGGGGGAGACCTGGTCCGGACGCTGGGGGTCATGCTCCTGTTCGTGGTCTGCAACCACATGATCTGCTCCATCCGGGACGGGGAGGCCACCCTGAAGCAGAACTATTGCGCTTTCATATACTGCTTCATGCCCTACCTCTTCCTGAAGCCAGTGGCATTCCTGCTCAGCCACGTGCTCACCTACAACGAAAGCTTCCTCATCAGCATGCTGAACTTCATCATGGTGGCGGGGACGGGGATACTGATCTACTTCTGCATCAAGGAGATACAATGCTATACCTACAGGGAGACCTTCGTCAGCATCTTCCTGACACTGTTCACCATGCTGATAGTGGCGGCGGCAGGCTTTATCCTGTTCGCGCTGATGAAGCAGGTGGGGGACTTCCTGGTAGGTATCTATAAGGAGGTGTACTACCGTGGCAGATAGGAATATGCGGCAGGAGAGCGTTTCATATGGAAGCAGGCTGCAGGGAAGGCGTGGGCTTCTGTGGGCGGTAATGGCCCTGGCGGCCTGGCTGTTCGCCGTGCCGCTTTCCGCCCGGGCCGGGGAAGCGGGAACCATGCATCAGGTAGTGCCCAATGAGAAGCGGGAGATGGGGAACGACAGATACCGGCTGCTCCTGGACGAGGAGACCCTGGGCATCACGGTGACGGACAGGGCATCGGGGGAGAGCTGGGAAAGCGTCCAGGACTACGCGGAGGGGAACGACATCTGGAAGGGCATGTGCAATTCGGGCATCACCGTGGAATTCTATCAGGATGGTTCCACGATTCCGGTCTCCGTATCCACATACAATGAGAAACCGAAGGCGGAGATTCAATATTATGACGATGGCTTCGATGCCAATCTGCACTATGAGGCCTACGGGTTCAGGATGCAGCTTCAGGTCCGGATGGAAGGGGACGGGCTGAGCGTCTTCGTCCCCGGGGAATCCATAGAGGAGGGCCAGGAATACCTGCTGGGCGCGGTGTGGCTCTATCCCATGCTGGGGGCAGCCCTTCCGGGGGAAGAGGAGGGCTACATGGTCATTCCAGAGGGCGTGGGCGCCATCATCGACATGGCGGACAACCATGGGAAGTTCAAGACCCCTTATACCAAGAGGATCTACGGCGGCAATGTAGGCATAGACCCCATCTCCTCCAACCGGTACAATGTGCCCGTGGTGACGGAGCCACAGACCGTATCGCTGCCGGTATGGGGGATGGTGTATACCGAAAAGCAGAGGGGCTTCCTGGGAATCATCACGGATGGGGACTATAACGCGCAGCTGGTGGCATATCCGAACGGGGTGACCACGCCCTATAACTGGGTGACGGCCAAATTCCTGGTGAGAGAGATCTACACCCGCCAGACGGCCAGGTCCAGCGGCGTCCCTGCGGTGGAGGGCAAGGGGGACATCCGGGACCTGGGGGTGCGCTACCTGTTCGTGGACGGCGGGGAGGCGGACTATGCGGGGTTGGCAAAGGCGTACCAGGAGTACCTGGTGGAGCAGGGGACGCTGGGCAGGCAGGAGGACAGGTTCCGGATCAAGCTGGACTTCCTGGGAGCGGATTCCAAAAAGTGGTTCATCTTCAACCAGCTGGTGCCAATGACTACCCTGGAGGATATGGACGAGATCCTGGAGGAGCTGGAGGGCCAGGGCGTCCGGGACATATTGCCGGTATACCTGGGATGGCAGAGAGATGGAATCACCAGAGCCAGTGGAAGCGGTGATTTCCGGATAGAATCCGGCCTGGGGTCTTCAAGGGAGCTGGAGGGCCTGATGGAAAAATGGGCCGGAAAGGGCAATGGAATCGTCCTGCAGCAGGATTTCCTGCTGGCCAGCACGGACAGGCTGTACAATACCTCCACTGACATCGTCAAGTCGGTGAGCCAGACGCTGGTGGAGATGCCCACGAACCAGAAGCTGTTCAAGACCATGTATTATATGACGCCCGGCAGGACGGCAGAGCTGATGGAGCGCTTTACGCAGCAGTACGCGGATACCGCTCTGCAGCAGGCAGGGATAGAGGGCGTGACGGACAATCTGTATTCCTACTACTCCTCCGGCGTGACTTATACGAGGGGAGAATGCGCCATGCAGCAGAAGGAGGCGATTGGGCGGCTGGGCTTTGAGCGGATAGGGATGACCTCCCCCAATGTGTACCTGTGGGAGGATATGGCAGAGTATTACGCCATGCCCATGACCACCTCCAAGTACAATATGATCGCCAGAGAGATACCGTTCCTGCCCATGGTGCTGCGGGGGTATGTGCCCTACTGGGCGTCCTATACCAACTTTGAGGCAAATGAAAAGGAGTTTTTCCTGAAGCTTTTAGAATATGGGGCATACCCTGCGTTCCTCCTGACGAAGGAGCCGCCGGTGGAGCTGCGCAATACCAACTCCGCTTACATCTATACCTCCCAGTTCTCTGTGCTGGAAGAAAAGATACTGCGGTACGACCGGGAAATCGGAGAGGTATTGAGGCAGGTGGAGGGAGCGGGCATCACAGGGCATGCATATCTGACGGATCAGGTGGTCATGGTGGAGTATGATAATGGAATCTCCCTTGTCGTGAACTATGGGGACGGGGATTATGTCTATCAGGGCAAGAGCATTCCTTCCTATTCCTATAGCCTGGTTCAGTAGGGGAGGTGGCCGTATGAAAGGATTTCAAACGAAGAAAGAGATGCCTGCCGGGACAGGTAAAAAAAGCGGGCCGCGCCTGAGCATGTCCCGAAAGAAGAGCCTGGTGGGACTGGTGTTCGTGACGCCGTGGCTGGTGGGATTTTTCGTCTTCTTTGCCTCCCCGCTGCTGCAGGCTGTGGTCTATAGCCTGAACAATGTGACCATTACGGCTTCCGGCAGGAAGATGACATATGTGAGGCTGGGAAATTATCAGGATATCTTCATCAAAGATGCCTATTTCATGGACAGGCTCCTGAATTTCCTGAAGGAGATTATCCTGCAGCTGCCGTTGATCCTGGTATTCTCCCTGGTGATAGCCATTCTGCTGAACCAGTCGGTGAAAGGGAAGGGAATCTTCCGGACGCTGTTCTTCCTGCCAATCATCGTGGTCAGCGGGCCGGTGATGCAGATGCTCATAAGCTCCGGCTCTACCACGATTCCGCTGATAGAGCAGTACGGGCTGTACGAGATGATAGAAGAGGTGATTCCGAGGTTCCTGCAGGAGCCTGTCACCGGGCTGTTCAGCGAGCTGCTGCTGATTTTGTGGTATTCAGGCGTGCCCACCCTGATTTTCCTGGCGGGGCTGCAGAAAATCGATGCCACCCTGTATGAGGCCTCCTACATGGACGGAGCGTCCTCCTGGGTGTCCTTTTGGAAGATCGTGCTCCCCTCGATCAAGGGCATGATCTTGATCAACAGTATTTATGTGACGGTGTTCCTTGCCACCTCCGAACTCAATGAGGTCATTGACCTGATCCGCAGCAACATGCTCAACGCCAGCAAAGGCTTCGGCATCGCCTCCGCCATGGCGTGGCTCTATACCATATGTATCCTGGCCATCATCGGACTGTGCTATGCCCTGTTCGGACGGACGGGGGGCGGGGAGAAGCCGATGAAGCGCAGCAGAAAGGAGGGACGGAAGCGATGAAGAAAGAACTGGCAGGACATTATTTTTCCTGGCGGGCCAGGCTTGTGGGAAGGCCAGGCCACAGGGGATGGCTGTTCAAGGCGATGATCTACGTCCTTCTGATCTCCATCGGATTCGTGTACCTGTATCCGGTGCTGAGCATGTTCGTCACCAGCCTGATGGGGCTTCCGGATCTGCTGGACGCGGCGGTGAAATGGGTGCCCACCGCCGTCACCTTTGACAATTACAGAGAGGCCCTGGATGTGATGCGGGTGAAGGAGACGCTAATCAACTCTATAGTAGGGGCGCTGATTCCGGCGCTGGCCCAGACTGGGGTCTGCGCGCTGACAGGATACGGCCTGGCCAGATATCAGGTGCCCTTCAAAAAGCTGATCATCGCCCTGCTGATCGTCACCTTCGTGGTGCCGCCCTATGTGCTCCTGGTGCCCAACTACGTGATGTTTTCGGATTACGGGATTTTGGGGACGCTGAAGACGCTGATCTATCCCGCCATGCTGGGACAGGGAACGAAAAGCGCCATATTCGTGCTGATATTCATGCAGTTCTTCCGCCAGACGCCCCTGTCCCTGGACGAGGCGGCCAGGGTGGACGGGGCCAGCGAGGCCAGGATATTTTTCGGGATCGCGGTTCCCCTGGCGGTGCCAGCGTTCATCATCAGCTTCCTCTTTTCCTTTGTATGGTATTGGAACGAGACCTACTTTACCGCCCTGTACCTGAACGGCAACAACATCGGAGACACCACAAGGGTCAGCACCATGCTTCTGGAGCTGCAGAACTTCGATGCCATGTATAAGCAGCGGGTACAGCAGGTGGCCAGCTGGGGGGCCTCCGTCATGGGGGAATCCGTGGCCAATGAGGCTATCAAAATGGCGGCCACGGTGATTACGATCCTGCCGCTGCTGATCCTGTACTTCTGCCTGCAGAAGTATTTCGTGGAGGGAATCGACAGGACGGGCATCACTGGCGAATAAGCTGACTGAACGGTTTCCCACGGGAGGCCTGACAGAATAGATGTAAGAATAAAAATTTTCAAAGGAGGGTTTTTTATGAAGAAAACCAAGAAAGCAATTGCGTTGGCATTGGCATTGTCCCTGACTGCAGCCACGGCAGGCTGTGGGAATTCCGGCTCCGGAAGCGGCTCCAAGGAGAGTCAGGAGAGCAAGACGGAAGAGAGCAAGGCGCAGGAGAGCGCAGACAGCGGGGAAGGGCAGGAAGCGGAGGCTTCTTCGGAAAGCCCGGATGAGGCGGCTGCGGATGGCGAGGGCGGGCTGCCGCCCATGACCGATGAGGAGATTACGCTGACCTATGCCTGCTGGGGCCTGGCGGAAAAGGGAGAGACAGAGGCAAAGGACAAGCAGATTGAGGCATTCGAGAAAGCGTACCCCAATATCCATGTGGAGTTCGTCACCATCGACCAGGCTACCTGGAACGACAGCCTGACATCCATGGCGGCTACGGGAAGCCTGCCGGATGTATTCTGGGTATTCAGCGCCACCAATGCGGTGGCCAATGAGTGGGCGCTGGATGTGACGGATTATTATGAGGCGGATCCGGACGCGAAGGAGGTCTATCCTGAAATGGTGGAGAACGCAAGGCTCAACGGGCGGCTCTACTGTATGCCCACCGTCATGTTCCCGTACCTGGTGTTCCTGAACAAGACATACTTTGAGAAGTACAATGAGCCGCTTCCCTCCTATGACTGGACTATGGACGAGTTCAAGGAGATCGCGGAGCGGATCACCCATCCGGAGGAATTCTATTTCGGGACATCCAATCCGAACTATATCGACTACTTCCCGGCCCTGTACGAGGGATATTCCAACCGGGGATGGGACGGAAAAGAGTACCATTTCGACCAGACATGGGTGGACGCCCTGAACCTGAAGTACGACTGGATTGACGATGACACGCTGGAGTGGGAGTCCGCGGAGGACAAGCTGCGCTATCTGGGCGATGAGGGCGCATGGCCTCCCGGCTTCGGAAGGAGCGCCATGCACTTCGACTGGAGCTGGACCATCGCGGCATTCGAGGATGCCTACACCGCACAGTCCGGCTGCGAATTCCTGTATTATCCTCAGCCGGCCGGCCCTTCCGGGGCAGAGATGGCCGTGGTGGATTACGGCGTGATCTCCGCCAGCACGGAGCATCCCAGAGAGGCATGGGAGCTGCAGAAGTGGACTTCATGGGGCAAGGAGGGCGTGCTGAACCGCTATGAGGGATATAAGCAGGCAGGGCTCACCGTAGTGTCCCGTATGCCGGTCATCAGCAACAGCGAGGCCTGGGACGCAGTGCGCAGCTTCGCCGACAGGGAGGACTTCATCGCGCTCTACGACCATCTGGAGAAGACCAATATCATCTCCAGCACCACCAGCGTAGCGCCGGGGTACGATGAGATGAGCGCATGGATGGACGAGAACGGAATCTGGGGCAAGCTGGATAACCGCGAGGTCTCCCCTGCGGATATGGCGAATGAGCTTACGCAGAAAGCCAATGAACTGAAGGATGAGTGGCTGGCGAACCACGCGAAGTAAGCAGATGGGCCCTGCCGGTGGCAGCACTGGCAGGGCTTTGGAAAAGGGAGGTTGTCATGAAAGGTGTTACGATAAATCCAAAGGGCTTCCATAAGGGACAGATCAAATTCTATGTGGTGCTGATACCGCTGGCGCTGTTCATGGCGCTGCCGATCGTCTACATCATCAACCATGCCTTCAAGCCGCTGAGCGAGCTATACGCCTTTCCGCCCAGGTTCTTCGTGCATTCTCCCACTACGGACAATTTCAGGAACCTGGCGAAGGTATCCGGCGGATCCATGGTATCCGTGGGGAGATATGCCTTCAACAGCATCCTGGTCACGGCGCTGGTGGTGCTGGCCAACATGATCGTGGGCTCCATGGCGGGCTTTGCCCTGTCCAAGCTGGAATTCAAGGGGAAGAAGGTCCTCTTTGAGATCAATACCCTGTCCATGATGTTCGTGCCGGCGGCAGTGCTGATTCCCAGGTACCTGGTCATGGACAAGATCCACATCATGGACACCTATTTCGCCCATATACTGCCTTTGCTGGCCATGCCGGTGGGGATGTTTTTGGTGAAGCAGTTCATCGACCAGGTGCCGGATGAGCTTATGGAGGCGGCGGTGATGGACGGCGCCAATAAATTCACCGTGTACCGAATCGTGATCCTGCCCCTGATCAAGCCTGCCCTGGCCACCGTGTGCATATTGTCCTTCCAGCAGGTGTGGGGGAACCTGGAGACATCCAACATGTTCACTACCAGAGAGAGCATGCGGACGCTGGCGTTTTTCATGAACACGCTGATCAACGCCAATGCTTCCGTGGCAGGGCAGGGAATCTCCGCCGCGGCGGCGCTTATCATGTTTGTGCCGAACATCGTCCTGTTCATCATTCTCCAGAGCAATGTCATGAACACCATGGCGTATTCCGGAATCAAGTGACGGGGAGCATCGGCTTCAGGAGGCAGGAGGGCATATGGGGAGAAAGAGGCTGAAGGGAATGGCTGTGCTGATGGCCTGGGCCGTCACGGCGAGCCTGTGCGCGTGCGAGCGTGAGGAAACAGATGACAGAACGTCTGCGCAGGAGAGCGCGCCCCGGGAGGAAGCCCCGGCCCCCACAGAGGGCACAGAGGCGCGGGAGGAGGAAGACATGGGAGGGACGGCAGCAATGGAGGAAAAGGAATTGCAGGACAGCCTGCAGAACCCGATCGCCAGCGTGCGGGAGGAGGCCTGGTACGACTACGGCACAGGAGACCCTTTCGTGATGCGCTATAATGGGGCGTATTATCTGTACATGAGCACAAGGGACACGGAGGCGGGCGTAAAATGCTTCCGCTCCAGGGATCTGGTGAACTGGAGCTACCAGGGCCTGTGCTGCACGGAGGAAATCACAAAGGGGGCCTACGCGCCCGAGGTAGTGTACTACAATGGGAGCTTTTATATGTACACCTCGCCCGGGGGCAATGGGCACTATGTGCTAAAGAGCGGCTCCCCCACAGGGCCGTTCCTGACGGACTCCGCCAACTTCGGGCTTTCCATAGACGGCTCGGTATTCATCGATGACGATGGGAAATGGTATTTCCTGCATGCCGGCGACAACTGCATCCTGGCCAATGAGATGACGGCGCCCAATGAGGTCAGCCCGGTGTCCAAACCCACTAACACGTCCATGAGCGGCTGGACGGAAGGGGCCATGGCGATCAGGCATGACGGCCGCTGCTATATGACCTATACGGGAAACCATGTCTTCAGCAAGGGATACCGCATCGATTACGCGGTGGGGGAGGGCTTCTGGGAGATCGCCCCCTCGGCGGACAATCCGGCGCTGATCCATACCCTGGGGGAGACCTATGGCATAGGGCACAGCTCTACGGTCAAAGGGCCGGATCTGGACAGCTATTACATCGTGTACCATACGCTCACAGGGCGGGCCAGGGAGGGCATGCCCAAACGGGAGATGAATATCGACAGAATCGTCTTCAATGGGGATAGGATGGATATCCTGGGGCCTACGGTGACGGAACAGCAATTGCCCGCCTTCCCGGACATTTATGCCTGCTTTGAACAAGGGGGGGATTTGACAGATTGGGACATGCAGGGCGGGAGCTCGGTGGACGGAAGCGCCGGGGCGGCAGGCGGGCTGTCTTTGGCATCCGGAAGCCGTGTCCTGAGCCGGGAAGCACTGGGGGACGAATTCACGGCGGAGTACAATCTGTGCTCCACGGCGTGGAAGGGCCGGATAGGCGCTTATTTCCACTATGTCGGCCAGGACGACTATGGGGCGATTGAGATCGACTTAGGCAGCGGGAAGGCCATGGCGATTACGGTGGAGGCCGGAAAGGAGACCCGCAGGGAGCTGGCGCTGCCGGAAAGCTTCGGGGAGCCGGTGGACTTCGGGGTGAACCAGACCTTCCAGATAGAAAAGAAGGACGGCGTATATACCGTAGCCTTTCAGGAGAAATGCATAGGAACCTTCCGGTGCGGCCTGCAGGCGGGCGCTGTGGGGTATTACGCGGAGGGCTGTGAGGGGCGCTTCGGCTACATCGGCGCCAGCAATGTGGCAGGAGGGGACAGCGCCTGTACCTATGAAAAGCCCCTGCCCGGGACTGTCCAGGGAATCCACGCAGCCGCCCTGGCCGGTGACGCGCGGCCTGTGGAGGGGCCTGACGGAAGCTGCAGTCTCCTGCTCGGCACCGCGGGCAGTAAGGCAGAGTATGTGGTCAGGGTGGCGGAGGAAGGGCTCTACAATTTCTCCATGCTGTATGCCGCTCAGGAAGATGCTGAATACCGTATTTATATTGACGATGCGGCGGTTCTGGAGGAGGCTGCCACAGCCCGGGGGATCGGCGGGGATTACCGCACGGCGCAGCTCCAGGCCCTGAAGCTGGAGAAAGGGACGCATGCCTTACGGCTGGAGGCGGAGCAGGGCGCTCTGGAGATATCCGCGTTCACCTTCTCCCCCTATGAAGCGGTGGAGGGGATCCTGGTGGAATATGATGCCCTGGCGGACGATGCGCTGCTCTATTCGGACGGCACCTGGCAGGTACAGGACGGCGTCCTGAAGCTGACGGATCCTTCGCGCCCTGTGGGGAAGCGGCTGTACGGAAGCGAGAATTACGCGGACTATTCGGTGGAGGCGGATATCACGCCCCTGGATGCGGATATGGACATAGGCCTTCTGTTCCGGGTGCAGAATCCTGCCAAGGGCGGAGCCGGAGACGATGCCGTCAAGGGGACTTATTTCGCCCAGGGATACTATGCGGGCATGACGAGGAACGGCCTGTGCCTTCTGAAGGTCAACTATGGCCGGGAACAGCTGGCGGATGTGCCCATGGAATTCTCCGCGGGGGAGACATACCATATGAAGGTGGAGGCCCGGGGGTGCGCCATGCGCGTGTACATAGACGGCGCGCTCTGTCTGGAATATGAGGACGAGCATAGGCCTTTCCTCTACGGAAGCGCGGGGCTAAGGGGCTTTCTGTGCAACGGGGACATCGACGGCTTCCGGATAGAGGGATTGGAGGAGTAGTCTGGCTCCATCAGGATTTTTGTGGCAGATGACTTGTTTTTTCGGGAAGATTCATTATAATGTGTCTTAACCGTCCTGCTTTTTCCGCTGGCGCGAATGCGGGGAAAGGGGAAAGATAAAGGAGACAGTCTATATGCTATACGAAAAGAACCAGACAGACCACATTTCCAAAGAGCTGTTCAAGAGTCCGTCCTGCGAGTACAGAGGGACTCCCTTCTGGGCCTGGAACGGCAGGCTGGACAGGGAGAGGCTCACGGAACAGATCCAGGTCTTCCGGAAAATGGGCCTGGGCGGGTTCCACATGCACGTGCGCACCGGGATGGAAAGCCCCTATCTGGAGGAGGAATTCATGGACTCCATCCGGCACTGCATCGGAAAAGCAGGGGAGATGGACATGCTGGCCTGGCTCTACGACGAAGACCGCTGGCCCTCCGGCACCGCAGGCGGTCGCGTGACTGCGGACAGGCCGGAGTATGCCCGCAAATCCCTGCTCTTTACCACGAGGCCTTACGAGGAATGCGCCGCCCCGAAGCCGGCACCCCCGGAACCGGGCAGAGGACAGGAGAACATCCGCCAGGAAAACGGAAAGCTCCTGGCGGTCTACGACATCCAGCTGGACAAAGACTGCAGGCTGGAAGGCGCATATCGGGTCGCCAGGGAGGAGCCTGTGGAGGAGGGCGCCGTGCGCTGGTACGCGTACATGGAATACGCCTCCGCGGATCCCTGGTTCAACAACCAGGCCTATGTGGACACCCTGAACCCGGAGGCCATCGCGGAATTCATCCGCATCACC
>CAOOJO010000019.1 GCA_948496895.1 uncultured Acetatifactor sp.
CTTTTAGAGCTGCGTCCGTTACTGGAGCAGGGACAGCACGCCGGATGTAGCCTGATTGGACTGGGCTAGCATCGCCTGGCCTGCCTGGGCCAGAATCTGGTTGTTGGAATACTCTACCATCTGAGTAGCCATATCCGTGTCACGGATGGTGGCTTCCGCGCTGGTAGTATTCTCAACAATATTATCCAGGTTGGCGATGGTGTGCTCCAGACGGTTCTGGATGGCACCCAATGCAGCACGCTGATTAGACACTTTCTGAAGGGCATCACTGACTACATCGATAGCCGCTGTGGCTGCGTTCCCTGTATCTCCCCTTACATCCAGGCCATTAATTCCCAGAGCCCTGGAACTGAGCTGGGAAATATTCATATAAATCTTGTTGTCCGCAGAGGAATCAGCCCCTACATGCAGGCTTACATCAATGGGATCGTTGATGTCGGCGAATGTCTCCACCTTAAGCTCCAGCCTACTCTTCTCCTTATTATAAACCGAATTCACAGTCTTGATATCATTGGTATAATCACCCTTGATGGCTTTCACCAATTCATCCATGCTGGCAAATGCTTTTACATTAAAATCCCCGCCTTTTGTTGCGTCAGCTGTATTATTTCCCTGTCCGTCACTGACCGGATTGTTAAATTTATTGGAAGCATCATTAATATTTTTGACTACTTCGCTGACGCTCAGCTTGCCATCTCCGGCTGTGACCTCTTCGGTTTCCTCAACCAAAACATAATAAGTATATGGTGCAGCCGCACCAATCGGTCCTACGGTTTTTCCATTATACTTCGTATTCTTCGCCTCGTCACTGGCTTCCTGATTTATTCCTGCCTGGGTGGGTGCTGCCGCGTCCATCTTCGTAGCATCCTGCTCCACTACCACATTAAACTGGCCTGAACTTGCGGCAACAAGGGGAGACGCATAATTTGCCGGATCATCCGTCATTTTCGTAGATATATCCTTGAACGAATTCTCCAACGTGCCATTCGCATCATCAAAAGACAATCTGGCAACATCACCGTCATTGCTGCCCCGCAACAGATAAGTCTCATTGAACTTAGTCGTCGTGGATACTCTGTCAACCTCAGACACAAGCTCGTCAACCTCATTCTGGACTGCCTGTCTGTCTGTCTCGGACAAGGTTCCATTGGCAGCCTTCACTGTCAGCTCAGCTAATCTATGCATCATATCATGCACTTCATTCAGTGCACCGTCAGCAGTCTGCACGGCACTAATGCCGTCCTGCGCGTTCAGGGAAGCCTGAGTCAGCCCTCTAATCTGCTTCCTCATCTTTTCGCTGATAGCCAAACCTGCCGCGTCATCGGCTGCACGGTTAATCTTATAACCGGAAGACAGCTTCTCGGTGGCCTTCGCCTGCGAAGAAGTCGTCAGTCCCAACATCCTGTTGGAATTCATGGCTGTCAAATTGTGCTTTACTATCATTCCCATATCCTTATTCCTCCTTGAATATATTCCGCCCCCCTAGCGGATCGCCTCTTGCTTTCATCCGTGCAATACATGAGGGTGCAAATCTTATCTACACAAATCCATGATTTTAAATCTACAAATTGTATATCGGTTTCGGCTGCGGAAAAATTTAGACCCCATACCATTTTTCTTTTCCTTTTTCTTTAAAGGGTCTATGATTGTTCAACGTAAAAATTCCGCAGCGTCACTGCGGAATCATAGCCAATTTCTGTTATTCGAATCCTATTACTTTTTGTCATCCATAAATACAGGCATTACTACAGATGATTTGTTCATGTTCTTATAATAGTCGATTGCGGCTTTGGATGTCTTGCGGTTCATGCGGATTCCATCGCGTTCCTTCTTAAAATAGTCTTCGACAAGCTTCTTATTGCGAGCCTCCTGCGCCTGGACGGTGACGCTGGTCTCCGTCACTTCTGCCACCAATGTCTGCAATGTCTTAATCTGCTCCGTGTAATGCTGCCGGTTGGCCTTCAGCTCTTCCGCAACCTTAGTGTAAAGCTTCTCAAAACCACTGTCAAGCGCAGACAGCTTGTCAACCAGAGCACCCTTTTCCGCCACATATTCATCAAATTTATCCAAATCTGCCTGATTTGATTGAAAAATCTCCTCTTGGCGCAGATTATATCTCTGGATTTCATCCATGACCTGCAACTTCCTTCTGAGACTTTCTTCCAAAAGGGTCAGATAATTTTCTGTCATGCGTCCTATTCCTTACCTTTCTTCATGACCTCTTTCCAAGTATCCCGCAAGGCGCGCAGATGTCCGTTTATCTCTTCCAGGATTTCTTTGTCCTTCTTTATATTTGCCTCAATAAGCCGCTGGCTCAGATAGGAGTATACCCGTTCAAAATGCTCGGCTACCGGATACTTCATATCCAAGGTCTGCCGCAGGTAATCAATGATGCGTTCCGTCTTCTGGATATGGGTATGGGCTTTCTCTATGTCCTTATTCTCCACTGCCATGATTGCAATGTTACAGAATTTGATGGCTCCCTCATAGAGCATAAGAGTAAGCTCAGCCGGAGAAGCCGTCAGAATCTTGCTGTTGTTGTACTGTCCATATGCATTGGGTAATGCCATGTTTCACCCTGCCTTTCATCATTTTCACTCTGTCAGACACCGACACCCCACACCGCATGGTACAGAAAATCAACCGCAAATCTGCCGGGGCAGGGATGCCCCACCCCAGCAGAACATTCGTTTTACGGAATGTGTCCATCGCTGCCATCAGCCGCCCAACAAAGATGTCACTGCACTGGCATTGTTCTGCATCTTCGCCAGCGCGGTTTCCATTGCCGCAAATTTAGCATACCACTTATCTTCGTAATCTGCAAGCTTCTTTTCCAATTCTTTGATTTTCACGGTATAGTCGTCATATTCCGACTGCATCTTTTTGTCTTCATAGGCAGTCATGGAAGAGCTGACGCCCTCCACGCCCTTCATCATATCGAACATCTTGCCATAAAGGTTCTTTGAAAGCTGCGTGAAGAAAGAAACCACCGTATCCGGGTCGTTGGCTATCATGGACTTCAGCTTGTCGGGATTGTTGGAGGTACTCTCATCGTCAGGGTCGCCATCGATATGGTAGGCATTTTTCTCATTGTCCGCCGCGCTGAAATAATTCAGCGTATTGATACCGAAGTTGGAGAGATACATCTTCTTTCCATTTACTTCCACGCCCTCCATCATAATCCGCTTCATCTCGCTGGCGAAAGTACCCAGGGTGCTGTCCTTGCGGAGGACGGAGTCCTTGATTTTGTTCTCCCACTCCTCGATGGCACTGTCGGACATGGCCTCCTTCTCCTCATCGGTCAGGGGATCGTAGCCCTTAGCGGAGTCCGCATTATAGAGCTTATCCATCTCATTGATGAGGGTGCTGTACTCCTTGATGAAGTTCTTCACCATATCGTAGATTCCGCTGACATCGTCCTCGGTGGTGATGGTCACTTCCTCTTTTTCGCCGGTAAGGGCATTGACGGTCAGTGTCAGGCCATTGACTTCGAAAGTATTTCTGGAGGAAGTATAGGCTACGCCGTTCAGGGTAATCTTAGAGTCCTCACCCTTCTGTTTGGTAGGCACTTCCTTGGTGTCCGCCGAAGGATGGGCTGCTGTATCATTTATATCCGCAATCTTCTGCTCTAAATCAGCTCTTACCTGCTCTTCAATCGTCTTCCCATTTATCTGGGCAGTGCTCCACTCCGCCTTGCCGTTATCCGTCGTAATGTAGGCACCATACTTTGCCGTTACGTTGTCTATCGTGGCAACCGTTTTGTTCCAGCTGCTGGTCCATCCCTCCAAATCCTTCACCAGGTTGGGATTCTTGCCGGACTCCTTGGCTTCCTTGACAAGGTAATCGATGGCAAAGTCCACATCCTTCCATAGCTGCGCCTTCTCCGAATCGGTCAGTGTCCCCCCAAAGAGATCCGCTGTCTTGTATCCATCAGTGTTCCTTACCTGAAGGATTTCGTCAATCTTGTCGCTATATTTAAGCATCGTATTTTGGAGGCTCGTCTGCTGATCCTTAGCATTATTGTAATTGTCTAACAGACTCTGAACCCTGGCCTGGGTGCTTCTCTGCATTTCGGCTTCCGAAAAAGGATTCGTCTGCAGATAGTTCAGCTTCAGCGCGGACAGCGCCTCCATTCCAGCCGCATTCGTGGCCACGATGTCGAAGTCCTGCTTTTCCCCCGACTGCTTGGAAGCCATAAAAATCCTTCCGTTGTTCTCATCGAAGTTCGCCGTCAGCCCCGCTTCCCGCAGGGAGGAGACAAAAGAGTTAATCGTCATATTGGCATTCACGGAGACATGTTCCACGTTCCCGTTGCCAAAAGTGATATCGAAGTTGGCGCTTTCACCCTCTATCAGTCCCAAGTCGCTAAGCTTCGTGTTCCCTGTGACTTCTCCTTCCGCCCAATCCGCCAGCTTAATCTCACCGCCAGTAAGGATACCTGTCTTTGCCAGCCGATCCACCTTCAGGTTCTGCACGCCGTTCATGGCGTTCTCGCCTGTAATGACAGAGACCACACTGCTGTTGGACACTTTTGTGGTCTTCTTGACAAAAGAACTCTCAAAACGCATATTATTCAGGGATTTGTTGTACAGATTCAGAATCTTCTTATTCAAGTCCTTCCATGCGTCCTGCTTGTACTTCAATGATTTCTGCGCCTTTACGGCTTTGGTCACTTTCGCCTTTCTGGTCTCCACCAACTGGGCTACGATTGATTCCGTATCCATGCCGGACATCAGACCACTTAATCTCATGGGCATATTCCATCCATCCTTTCTGCATTCTGTCTTAATTCGGAACTGGCCGTTCCCATTGTCATAGCTGTCAACTGTCTGGCATCCTCCGATGCGAGAACGGCAGTATCCGCGATATCCGGAATTTCTCGGTTCACTGCCTCAATCAGGTATAAAGACACCTGCCTACCTTCTCTCATCAATCAGGATGCCCGCCATCTCCCACACTCTCGCAATCATGTCGAGAGTCTTCTCGGGAGGGAGCTCCTTGATGACCTCCTTAGTGCTCTTGTCCACGATTTTGATGGTGACACGGTTGGTGTCCTCATGGATGCCGAATACAGCCTCAGAGTTGGACATCTTTTTGTTCAGGGTCTCCACAGCCTTGCGAATCTTTTCATGATAGGCCTGCTGATCCTGCCCCTGCTCGCCATTGCCCGACTGGCCCTTCTCTCTGGAACCCTCCACTACGCTCGTCGTCTTGTCTACGTACTCTACGGCCGCCGTTGTGCTGGCGCTGCTGTTCTCCGGCTTCTCCGCCTCCGCGGAAACCTGTGGCTTCTGCACTACACTTCCCTGTGCCTGGAATGTCATTACACTTGAAATAGGTTCAATTGCCACTTTCTACACCTCCTTGTATTTTACATCCGCACATCGGCAGCATCCTGCTCCCGATATTCCTTTGCGTCTAAATGTTTTATCGGAAGCTTTCTATAAAAAGTTAACCGGAATGCCCCAAAAATTGGTCTCATTCCGGTTACTGTTCGTTACATTATCCCCAGATTACGCAGCGCTTCCATCCCGTCCGCGTTCACGGCTTCCTTGTTGGCCTCCTGAATCTGCATGTACACTTCCTTGCGATAGATAGGCACGTCCCTGGGAGCGGTAATCCCTACCTTCACCTGATCGCCCTTCACCTCCAGGATGGTGACCTCTACATTATTGCTGATGATGATCGCCTCGTTCTTCTTCCTAGATAAAGCCAGCATCCTACACACCCGCCTTTCTCTGCTGCAGAATGTCATAGATGGGGAATTTGACAGGGTAGCTGCCGTTCTCTACGATAAGCTGGCAGGCCTTGTGTTCGTCAATATTGATGATGATGGGACCCTGCAGGTTCACGCTCATCTTCTTCAAGTCACCGGGAATAGACACTGTGACAAGCACCAGAAGGTTATCCGCCGTGATGTCACCGGCGCTGGCCAGCAGTTCGTCGTCCACCTCGGGATCGTAGTCCGGCTTCACCACCAGGGGATCCATCACGGGCATGGCAAAGCCCGGCTCGTCCAGGGACTGGAGGAAGCGGATGCCTGCTCCCGCGCCGCGCTCCTCGTCATGGAGGAGGGCGAAGCGCTTCATCTCCGGGAAGCCGATGATGCCGTCCTGGAAGGTCACGATTTTTTCTTCCGAAATCTCTATCTCGCCGAAAATCTTCGTCTCAATCTTCATGGTAATCTGCTCCTATCTGCGTCCGTCCGCCGTTTCTGATATTTATGAAGCCCCTTCCCCTCTTTTGATCAAATGAAATCCAGGAGCGTGGTCTTCATGACCTTGCCCGCCGCCATCAGGGCCGCGTCGTAGGTCAGCTCCGCGCTGGTGAGCTGTATGGCCACCTCGGTGATGTCGATGTCCTCGTTCTCGCTCTTTAAGGTCTCATAGGTGGTCTTCTGGTTCTGGGATCTGTTCTTGATCAAATCCAGCTTGCTGCCCCTGGAACCGCAGGCGGTGACGCATACGTTGGCCTCGTCCAGGTATTTCTGGAAGGCGGAGATGCCGCCCTCGAACATCTTCTGCTCCTTTTCCTTGGCATAGGTCAGGGCCTTCTCCACTGCGTCCAGCTGCTTCTGCAGGACTTCATGCTTCGGGTCTCCATCGTCCAGCTTATCCTTGATGGCCTTGATGTCTGCCTGGGCCCCCTCCAGCTCGAGGACAGTCTGCATGGCATTGATGACATCGTCCACCTCTCTGCCGATGCCGTGGTTGAAGCACTCGTCCGCTCTGGAGTTGATGCGGATAGTCTGGTTGTATCCTACGTCATATTCAATGACCTGACGCTCTTTGTCCGTGGTCAGGTAGGTATCGTTGTAGTTGATCCTGATGGTGTTGCCCTGATCGTCCTTCACTGCAGCTCCGGCGTCATCCACCTTGTCGGCCTCGCAGGCGAAATAGTGCTCGGGGCGCAGGTCGCCTTTCTGCCAGTGGCTCTTCTCGTATGTGATGCGGATTTCACCCTCGTTTACGTTGGAGGTCGCATCGCTGTCCTTTGTGGCCATTAAGTCCTTGTACCTGTTTTCGCCAAACAATAATTCCCCTGTCTCAGGAACATATACGATAGCATCCGGGTCATTAGCGACTGCCGTATATGGATCATCCTTGGGATGCATCGTCGTAATCGTATGCGTAGCGCCGCTCCCTGCCGCACCGGCCCAGGCTGAAGTATTAATGCTTCCATCGGGATTAGCACTATCCACAAAGGAAATCGTAGGAACCATGCCTACTTTATCAGGAGGCTGCGCATCAGGATTCGCACAGTCATTATAGGCCAGCCTGATGCGATGTATATCCACGGACGTAATATCGTCTTCCGAAACCGTGTTATAAGCAGGATCATTATAGTTAGCGGAATTGATTTCCAATACCTTCCCTATATTCACACTGGTAAAGGCATCCAATGCGCTTTTATCCAGCTGCTCCGTAATCTTATAATCCCTCTCTTGCTCCGACTGGAAGCTCAGGGGCGTGTCCGTCCGATGCCCGGTGAACACATAGCGTCCCGCAAAGTCCGCGTCTCCCGTGGCGTAGACCTCATCGGCCAGGAGCTTGAGCTGCTCCAGGACAGTCCCCCTGTCCGTGGTGGTGAAGGGCTTGTTGGTTCCCCTGGTGCACTGAGCTGCCATGTTGGAGATGACATCGGACAGCTTGGACAGGGCGTCCTCGGTGACCTTCAGCCAGCTCTCGGCATCGGGGATGTTCTTGCTGTAGTACTGGGTGATCTCCGTCACATTGCTGCGCAGCCGCAGGGAGCGGATGGCCACTACGGGATCATCGGAGGGACGGTTGATCTTCTTCTGGGTTGCCATCTGGGTGCTCAGGATGTCCTTGTACATCTTGTTTGTATTGATGTTCGACAGGTTGTTGCGCTGCATGATTTTATTTGTTATTCTCATAGAAGTCTCCTCTTTTTGCCGATCCTAAAATCGTCTATCTTGAAGAATGCCCGCACAAAGCGAACCTTGCTCGCTAGGACATTCCGTGCACACTTATACGCCTGTCTGCAGAATCAGTCTGTCATACACCTCTGTCAGGGTCTGTATCATCTTGGATGCCAGGTTGTAGCCGTTCTGGTACTTCACCAGGTTCACCGCCTCCTCGTCCTCGTCCACGCCGGAGATGGATATCCGCTGGGTGTCGATGTTCATGGCGATGTCCACGTAGCTGCTGTAGAAGGTCTCGGCCCTGCTGGCGTTCAGCGCCACATCGGAGAGGACGCACTGCAGGAATTCCGATGCGGAGCAGCCTCGGAAGCTCATGCTGCCCTTGTCGGTGGCCAGCTTCTTGATGTCCTCCAGCAGGTCGTTCTGCTCTACGCCGTCCCCTTCCTTTTTCTTGGTGGCCAAAAGGCTGGGGTCGTTCTCTACGGTCTTTGAGACATCGAAATATTTGGCAGTCATCAGGTAATAGTTATCCTGATCCGTTATCCCTTTGCCTACCTCGACCTTCAGCACGGCCGCTTTCTCCGCATCCGCCTGGGACATCCCTCCGGCCACCAGCGCATTCACCCGGGCAGTATAAGCTTCATAGGACTCCTTGTCATACCGACGCTCGTCGCCGAAGAAATACTGCTTGTTCTCCGTGGCCATATTAGCGGTGAAGAGCGGGATGCCCTTCTGGTCCCCCGCATAGCCGCTGGTCAGGATGTCGTTGAACTTCTGGGAGAACGTCCTGATCCATTCGTTCATCTGGGCCATGTAGTAAGGGATGCCCTGATAGGTGACGCTCTTGCCCACGGATGCGGTGGAACCTTCCACCGCCGCACTCGGCGGATTCGGATTCTTGTCGTTTGACAGCTGGAAGGTATAGGTATATTCAGGCTCTCCTGCGGCATTGTAAGTGACGCTGTAAGTCCAGGAATCATAATAGTATTCCTTGTTCCCCAGCTTGACGATGCCGCCGCTGTCCGAGAGGTTGCATTTATTCAGGTCTTTCAGATAGTGCTTATCCACCTTTACCGTGACGGTATTGTTAGCTGTATCGACGCCGTTAGGGACAATCTGCCCCGAAAAGCTCTCGCCGTTGTTCCCGTCCCGCAGATCCACCAGCCCCTTCAGCGCACCGCCCATGGCGCCGCCGTAGAGGTTGAACTTGGAATTGTTCCCATCGTCCCATACCACGTCATAGAGGCCGTCCACGTCCGTCTGGTTCACCTTCTCATCGTCAGTCCTGGACACGCATTTCAGGCCGTTGTATTCGAAATTGTCCACCAGCACCTGGCCGCCGGCGATTTTCACGATGAACCTGCTGCCGCCGGTGTTCCTGTCGGGATTGTTGAGGTCGGCGATCTTCGTCTCCTTTACCTCCACGTCCACGATCTGGGAGAGCTGGTCTACCAGGAGGGTGCGCCTGTCCCGGAGCTCGTTGGCGTTCACGCCCTTGAGCTCGATGGTGTTGATCTGTTTGTTCAGGGTGGCGATTTCACTGGCGATGGTGTTGATTTCGTCCACCTTGACCTTGATCTCCTCGTTCACGTCCTTCTGCAGCTTCTCCAGGTTGCCCGCCACGCTGTTGAAGTACTCGGTGAGGGCGTCCGCATAGCCCACGAACTGATCCTTGAAGGACGTGTTGTTGGGGTTCTTCATCAGCTCCTGCAGGCCCGTGATCATCAGCTGGTCGAAGACCGTCTTGAAGCCCGCGTTCTGGCCGTTGTCATCGAAGTAGTCCTCGATCTGCTTCATGTAATATATCTTCTGCTCGTACTCGCCTACTTTTTCATTGTTGTTCCAGTATCTGAAATCGTAGAACTCGTTGCGGATGCGCTCGATGGCCAGGGTCTCCACGCCGGCACCGGCGCAGCCGTAGGTCTGGAACACGCGCAGGGCATTGGCGGCCTGTGTGGTCACCTGCTGCCTGCTGAAGCCTTCGGTCTGTACGTTGGCGATGTTGTTGGACGTGGTGTTCAGCGAAGCGTTGCTGGCCAGCAGTCCGGTATATGCTATATTCAATCCGAAAAATTGTGACGGCATTTATCTCTACCTCCCTTTCAAGTACGGTGCACGCCCTGAAGAACGCGAATCATACGCCTAACGTGCTCAGCAGGTGCTCCAGCATCTCGTCAATGACGTTTATGTAGCGGCTGGAGGCGTTGTAAGCGTTCTGGAACTTGATCATGTTGGACAGCTCCTCGTCGGAGGAGACGCCGGACACCTGTTGCCTTGCGCTTTCGATGGACTCCATGGTGTCCTGCTGGTTCAGGTATATGCTCCTGCTCACATAGCCGGTGTTCGCTATCTGGGACACCAGGTCCGTATAGTAGCTGATGAACGTGGAGCGCTTCGATATATTGGGGTTCAGCGTATAGTCCTCTGCCGTGAACGCCGCTTTCAGGGCGTCCGCCGTGGCCTGGTCCTCGGAGCCGTCCTCCAGCCGAAAGCCCAGCATGGAGGGCGTCTGCATCAGTTCCTGGTCTATCTGGAGGTTCTCGATGTTGTAGAGGGAGCTGGGGTTATTCGGGTCTTCGGGGACGTATACCCAATAATCGCCCGCCTCTAACAGCACCTTGGTATTATCATTTGGATCCATTACATCATTGGCCAGATTCACTTTCTGGTATCCACCGCCGGAACGTGTGGTGAACATCTCGATAGGGCTGCCGTCATCCTTGCGCATATAGCCGTTGGAGTCTGCCTTGCAGAGCCTTACGTCCGTCATGTTCAAGGCATTGCCATTTTCATCCTTAAAGGTAAAAGTCCCTTTTACCTCGTTCACCCCGGCCGCCGTGCCCAGGATCTCATTTATCTTCGTAGCGATATTATGAATCAGCTGGTCGAACTCCGCCTGGACGTTCATGAGGACGGACTGTGAGACGATGCTGTCATTGCTGTTGTAAGCATCCTTGGTCGCCACGTCCCTGTAGTCCGCCCTGTGGTCGCCCCTGGCCAGCAGCGTGGCCTTCAGGCCGCCGATGTCCGTGTTCAAATCCGTGGAAATCTCCCGGTTGAACTTGAACACATGGGCGTTGCTGATGCTCTTCTCAGTGTAGACCTTGTTGCCATTGGCATCCAGCGTATAGGAGGCGTTCTGGGGCCAGAAGGGCGTATAGAAGCCCGTCTCGTCGTCCGCGAAGACCTCCATCTCAAAGCACCTGGGGCCCTTCACGAAGTCCACGCCCTCTATCTGCACCCAGACGTCCCCGTTCACGGACTCGCCATAATTGATGTTAGCCATCTCGGAGAGCTCATCCAGCAGCAGATCCCTGGTGTCCCTCAGGTCATTGGCCCGCTCTACGCCGCCGGACTCGACCTTCCGGATGGCCTCGTTGAGCTCCAGTATCTTCTTCCCGTAGGAATTGATTTTGTCCACCTGATCCCTGACCTGCATGTTCAGGTTGTCCTGGTAGGCGGACAGGCCCTTGTAGACGGCCTGGGCGCGCTGAATCAGCTCCGCGCCCCTCTGGACCAGGAGCCCCTGGGTCACGGAGCTGGCGGGATCCTTGGCCAGCTCCTGCACAGCCGTCCAGAAGTCCTCGATGGAGGTCTGGAACGCCTCGCCGTGCATCTCGCCCAGCTGTCCCTCCACCTCTTCCATGACTTCGGTGGACACTTCATAGAACATACTGCGGCCGGATTCCCTGCGGTATATTTTATCAAGGAAATAATCCCTTATATGCTTTACCCTGGAATAAGTGACGCCCAGGCCCACCTGTTTGTTGTTGACGGACCTGACGTCTACTGAGAGTTGCAGATAACTTCTGGTAGACTGCTGCACCTGCTGCCTGACGTAGCCGGTGGTCTCCGTGTTAGTAAGATTATGCGCTGTGGTGTTCAGCGCATTCTGACTGGTCTGTAATCCTGATGAACCGACATATAAACTACCCATTAGTGGCATGATAATCACCTCAACGTTTCTGTAAGAATGTTATTGCTTTGCATCAAAGCCTCCGCTGTCCACACCCATCTGCGCCCCGGAATTGTAGGCGCTCCTGGTATAATTGGCGGTCTCCGGCGCGGCCTTGTAGGCCTGCAGCATGTTCATCTCGAAGCTCACCAGTTCCAGTGCTTCCTCCAGCAGCTCCTTGTTCTGCTCGTTGGTCCGCTGCACCTCCCGAACCACGCTGCTCAGCCTGTCGTGGATCGCTGCCAGCTGGGCCTGCTCCGCGGGCCTGGCCGACAGCATCTCTATCAGGTTGGTAAGCTTCATTGTCTCAACATCCTTGTTCAAAACATTGGCGATATCCGCAGTGACCTCAATCCGCCTCTTCTCCAGACGGTTGAGCCTGCCCACCACCTCCTGTTCATCATCCGTGATTCTCTGTAGATCTTCTAGATTCGCGCTCGCGATGATGCGCATCTTCTTCTGGGACAGGGCCAGAAGCCCCTCATATTCCTCGCTCTCCTGACCGAGCACCTCAATCAGGTTCTCCATTAGACTCGCCACGGGGCTTCCTACCTCATTTCCTCATATGCGGCATCCATCTCGGCCCTCTTCTGCAAGAGTTTATCGGCAAAGGACGCATTGTCCACCTTGTACGTTCCGTTCTGTATCTGGGCCTTGATGGAGGCCGTCAGCTCTTCCCGGATAGCAGGAGCTCCCGCAACCGCCGCCTGCGCTGCACGGATATCCTTCCCAAGGCTGCTGAACTGCAGTTGATCCGCCCGGGACGCACTGCTGATCTGGCGCGTCTTGGTCACCTTCTTGGCCTGGTACAGCTGCTGGACTTGATTGTATGCTTCAACACGCATGTCGGATTCCTCCCTTCCTTCCGCATCCGCCATGCCCTGATTCCAAAGGAATCATTCCCGCATGACTGATTGCTTATTAAGAATATCGGCAGAGGCGGCAAATACTTTAGCTTTTCCGCAGCTCTTTTTTTCGGTGCAGTATCCGGTGACTTCGCATTTGGGCACGAAGTAATGGTCCACCAGGTACGCCCACTCCTCTGAGTATGCCCGAAGAGCCTGGCAGATATCCGCCATCAGGCGGCGATATTCCCAGTAGGCCCTGGTGCAGAGGCGCTGGTGGGACATTTCAATCAGGTTGCGGACGTTGCGCTTGTCCACGATCCTCGTCGTCATGCCCAGGGGCAGGAGCATGGCGGCGTCCTCCCTGGGGATGCCGCATTCGCTCTCCAGGCGGCTGCAGGCCCCGGCGATTGTCTCCATGGTCTGGCGATATATTTTTTCCGCTTCCTCGTTCGCGGCCACCAAAGGAGGCACAGTGTAGGAGAAGTCCTTGTAGTTCACATAGCGGGTGCTGGCCTGGAGCCTGGTGGGCGCGCCGCCGATGTGGGTGTACCACTCCCGGATGACACGGGCGGAGTAGCCGTCCATGACCATCTCTACGTTCACGTACTCCATGACGCGGTGGTGCCCGGACTGGATGCACTCCAGGCCGCGCCTGTAATTTTTCTCTTCATTATTGATATCTCCCCCCCAGCAGACTCCCGCGCGCTGGCCCATGAGGGTGATGGGGTTCTTGGTGGTCTCGTTCAGAATGGTAATCATGGCTTCTCCTTTTCCATCCGGCACTGTCCGGTATTTTCCGGTATCGTCCGGCATTATTTGGTATTATCTGGTATTATCTGGCAGCTTCCTGCCTGTGCACATACATCCTCGACATATCTGGCTCTCCGTCCCCCTGCACCAGGCAGTGGAACTCCCAGCCGCACCTCTCGTAGAAGGAGTCGTGGTCGGTGAGCAGGTACAGAGTGGAGATGCCCTGGGCCGCCATGTCTTCGCAGACGGCCTCCAGCAATGCTCCGGCGATGCCCCTGCAGCGGAACGCCTCCTCCACGTAGACCGCGCACACGTTTGGGGCCAGATCCTTCCGGTCGTGAAAATCATTCTCGATCACGCCAAGGCCGCCCACGATGCCCTCGCCGTCCATGGCCAGATACCACTGGGGGATAGGATCCTGCTTTTTCAGGCACTCCCCGATGCTCTCCTGATAGGCCTCCAGGGGGATGCCCCACTTCTCGTGGAACCACCGGGCGGCGGCATCGGCCATGTCCGGGTGCTCCCTTACCTTCCTTATTATAATATCGTCCATATCATCATTTCCTTTCTCCGGCGGCCCGGATTTCCGGAGCCGTATCCCCATTATACAGGAGAATCCTTTCTTGTTCAATCCTTATAATTCCCATCCGCCTCCCGGTACTCCCTGGGGGTGCAGTGCATGTACCTGCGGAAGGTCCGGTTGAAATAGCTGATGTTGCCGTAGCCGCAGTCCATGGCGATGGCCGTGACAGGGGCGTCGCTGTCCCGCAGCAGGTCGCAGGCCACGCTCACCCGGTACTGGTTCAGGTACTCCATGGCCGTCATGTTGACCCGGGACTTGAACAGGCGGCAGAACTGCCCCTGGCTCATGTGGAAGCGGCCGGCCAGCTCCGGCAGGGTAATCGGACGGCTGTAGTTTTCCTGCATGAACTGGAGGATTTCCTTGATGACCAGGACCTTCGCGTCCCTGTCCCCGGGGCCGGAAGCCAGGGCAGTGGCGGGGTATTGGCAAAGGAAATGCCAGGCCTGCAGGAGGGCCGCCTTGATCAACAGCTCCCTGCCCTGGATGCCTGCCAGGCACAGGCGGCGCAGCTCCTCCAGGGCAGTGTGCAGCGCCTCCCAGGCCTCCTCCCCGGCCCGGAAGTGGTCGCGGAACACCAGCCTGCCCGAGGACTGGCTCAGGATGTATTTCTGCTGGATGTCGTCATTGCCGCTGCTGCATATCAGCTCCCGGCCGAACACCAGGGCGTAGAAGCTCAGGGGGACGCCGGGCTCCGCGGACAGGGAGTGGAGATTTCCGGAATCCACGAACAGGATGTCCCCCTGGGCCACCGGGAATCTGTGGTTGTGCACATGGGCGATGCCCCGGCCCTCCTCCACGGCCAGCAGCTCGTATTCCTCATGCCAGTGGGTGTAGAGGCGCTCCTGCAAAGACGGATTTGTAGTATATTCATGGAGCATCAGGTGGAAGCGCAGGTTGCCGTGCTCAGTGGCCTCGCGGAACGGATCTGGTTCCCGGCTGTTCATGCCATGTCCCTCCTTTGTCAAAATAGTGTTAGAAACCGCCATAAAAGGTCAAGTATTTCCCTTCTGGGATTAGTATAATACAAGTATGGGCAGATTGCCAGTCCGATCAGGAAGATTCGGCATGTAAAATAGAAACCAGAAAGGAAGAAAAGCCATGCAATTCAAAGAAGAAAACGGCGCTCTGATCGCCAGGCAGAATGGAGAGACGCTGCGCATCGAGGCCTGGGGGAAGGATTCCCTGCGGGTGCGGGCCACCAGGCTCCCCTCTTTCACGGAGCAGGACTGGGCGCTGACGGAAGACCCGGGGCCAAGCCGGGCAGAGGTGGAGATCGGCGAGGTGGACCACTGGGTGGGGGACGGCACCATGGACAAGCGCCAGATTGCCTCCGTCACCAACGGGCGCATCCGGGCCGTGGTGAATTTCCGCGGGGTGATGGTGTTCTACAGGGACGGGAAGCCTTTCCTGCAGGAGTATTTCCGGGAGTACGACGGGACCCTGAGCCGGGAGAGCCGCTGCCTGAAGATCGTCAACCGGGAGTGGAAGGGCGTGATCGGCGGCAGCGAGCATCAGCTGAACGTGAAGTTCGAGAGCAATGACGGGGAGAAGCTCTACGGCATGGGGCAGTATCAGCAGCCCTACCTGGACCTGAAGGGCTGCGTGCTGGAGCTGGCCCAGCGCAACTCCCAGATCTCCGTGCCCTTTCTGGTGTCCAGCTTAGGGTACGGCATGCTCTGGAACAATCCGGCGGTGGGACAGGTGGCCTTCGGGAAGAACTACACCGAGTGGACGGCCCGCTCCACCAGGCAGATGGACTACTGGCTCACCGTGGCCCACGGGCCGAAGGGAATCCTGGAGCACTATACGGCAGTCACCGGGCGGGCCCCCATGTTCCCGGAGGACCGCATGGGGCTGTGGCAGTGTAAGCTGCGCTACCGCACCCAGGAGGAGGTGCTGTCCGTGGCCAGGCAGTATCAGAAGGAAGGCATCCAGATCGACCAGATCGTCATCGATTTCTTCCATTGGACGGTGCAGGGGGACTGGAAGTTCGACACCACCTACTGGCCGGATCCAAAGGCCATGGTGGAGGAGCTCCACGCCATGGGCATCAAGGTGGTGGTGTCCATATGGCCCTCTGTGGACAGGCGCAGCGAGCATTTCTGGGAGATGATGGACAGGGGGCTGCTGATCCGG
>CAOOJO010000020.1 GCA_948496895.1 uncultured Acetatifactor sp.
TGCCCTGACGGTCCGCTGCAGGATTTCATGGCCGGGCAGCAGGGAGTCCTTCCGGGACAGGCATAGAAACAGTACGGCATAATCCTCCTCCGAGGAGATGCCCACTGCCAGGAGGGCGGCAGCGGCATCCTCCGGCGGGAGGGTACCCCCATGCTTTAAAATCTGCATCGCCCTTTCGGCGGGACTGGTGTCCTGCCCGAGCCGTTCCTTATCCAGATCCTTGGTGGTGCTCTGGAGGATTTTCTGGATGTCCCGGCAGCTGGCAGTGGCCTTCAGGAAATAGTGGGACACTCCCATGTTCAGCGCCTGCTGGGCCTGGGCGAAGTCGTCGATGCAGGTCATGATGATGATGCGCGTCTTCGCGTCCCCCTCCTTCTCCCGGATGTTCCGGATCAGCGCCAGCCCGTCCATGACAGGCATGCTCAGGTCGGTCAGGATGATGTCCGGGCGCTCGCGCAGATACACCTCGTAGGCCTCCTTGCCGTTCGCAGCCTCGTATACCCTGCCGATGCCGGCTCCGTTCCAGTCCAGCATATCGCGCATGCTGTGAAGAGCGAACAGCTCGTCTTCCACGATCAAAGCAGAATACATATGATTCACCGCCATTCTTCTATCTCTTCTTCATTATAGCAAATAGAATTCCCCAAAGCAATATACATTTTATTAGTTTCGCCTAAAGAATAGTTAGTTAACATAAGACTCTTGTCAGAAATGAACAATATTATAGTTAAATTAGTAAAATTTATGTATTATATAAAAGGACAGGAAATGTTAGAATAAATGCATATCGAAGAAAGGCGGTGCGGAGATGTCGAATAAGCCGACTGTGAACAAGAAAGGTCAAAAAAAGGAATGGATCCTGTTCTGGATGGTCCTGCCCTTCGTCCTCTGGGTCTTCGTCTTCCATTATATACCGATTGCGGGCTGGGCCTATGCTTTCGTGGATTACAAGCTGGGGAAAATGCCCTGGCAGAGCGAGTTTGTGGGGCTGAAGAATTTCCAGCTGATGTTCTCCTCCATCAGCCGTCTGCCCCGTGCCCTGCGCAATACGGTGATTCCCAATACGATCAGTCTGGCGATTGCCTGGCTGCCGGTGGCCTTTGCCATCTTCCTGAACGAACTGCGGTCCACGCGGTATCGCCGCATCATCCAGACCGTGACCACCGTCCCGAACTTCATCAGTTGGGTGATGGTATATGGACTGATGGTTGGACTGTTTTCCACGGACGGGATGCTGAACACGCTTTTCCTCAAGAAAGGAATCATCTCCACGCCCTTCAATCTGCTGAACAACATAAACATTTCCTGGACGCTTCAGGCGGTGATGGGCACGTGGAAGGGACTTGGGTTTTCGGCAATCATTTACCTGGCGGCCATCTCCGGCATCGACCAGGAGCTGTACGACGCGGCCATGACGGATGGAGCGGGACGGTTCCAGCGGATCTGGCATGTGACGATTCCGGGCGTGATGCCCACCTTTCTGGTCCAGACCGTGCTGGGAATCAGCGGATTCTTGAGCGGCGGCATGGATTATCCGCTGGTATTCGGGACTCCCCTGACCAACCCCAAGCTGGAGAATATCGGTCTGTACAGCTATAACCTGTTCAGGGATGCCAGCTATTCCTTCGGTATTGCCCTGGGAATCATGAACTCCGTTGTCTCTATCGTGCTGATCTGTCTGGGCAATATGGCCGCCAAGAAGGTTCGCGGCGAGTCTATCGTATAGGAGGTGGCATCTATGGAAAACAAGAAAAGGCCGGGGAAAAAACATATGTATAGGGCAAAGCCCTTCGATTGGGTGAATGCGGCGTTCATGTTCCTGTTCGCCTTTACCTGCATCTATCCCTTCTGGTACATATTGGTCTATTCCTTCAGCGATCCCTTAAAGGCAACGGCGGGCGTGTACTTTCTGCCGATAGACTTCACCCTGGACAACTATCGGAAGGTGCTGACCCTGAAGGGCATCCCCCGTGCCGCGCTGGTCTCTGTGAGCATCACGGTCATCTGTACGCTGGAGCAGATGTTCATCAGCGGGCTTCTGGGATATCTGCTCTCCCGGGAGCGGATGCCGTTCCGCAAGGTCATCTACCGCTTCTTTATCGGCACCATGTTTGTGGGAGGCGGCCTGATTCCGGATTTCCTGCTGAAGAAATATCTGGGCCTGTACAATACATACTGGATTTATATCCTGCCTGGCGTGAGCGCGTACCATATGATTCTGGCCAAAACCTTTATCGAGAGCATACCAAGCTCCCTGGAGGAGTCCGCCAGGCTGGATGGAGCCAGCTACTGGGATGTCCTCATCCGCATCATCCTGCCTCTCTCCAAACCGATTCTGGCGACGATCGGCGTATTCACGGCGGTGGGTGTATGGAGCGACTACTCTACGACGCTGATTTATACCGTGAGCAAGGATCTGCGCACTTTGCAGTACATTTTGTACGAATATCTGAAGAATGCCTCTACCATTCTTCTGGAGCAGGGAAGCAAGGCAAATATGCGGCGGCAACTGACGCCTATGTCCATCAAGATGACGCTGCTGGTGGTGACGGTGGTTCCGATTCTGTGCGTCTATCCGTATATGCAGAAGTATTTTACCAAGGGCATCATGCTGGGATCCGTCAAAGGATGAGGTTCCAGGAAAGATATCGCGTGGAGTTCTGTCAAGGCGTGAACCGTTCTCAGAAAATGGGCAGGACAGGAAGGGGGTAGAGCTTACAGGGACGGACCTATTGACGGATCATCATAGATAGATTACTATAATCTTTTTCAAAAAGGAGGATGAATTTATGAGGAAATCAATGAAAAAGCTTTGTGCCATCGCGCTTGCGGCGGCAATGGCAGTAGGCCTGACCGCCTGTGGCGGACAGGGGGGACAGCCCTCGTCGGAACAGAAAGACAGCCCGGCACAGTCCGAGGAATCCAAATCCGAATCCGAAGAGAGCGAAGCTCCTGAGGAGACAGGGACAGAGGCGGAGTCGGATCGGGAACCCATCACGATTACCGTGTCAACGATACTTCCCCAGAAGTGGAACGATTATCCGGACAACTCCGTGGCCAAGTATATCCGCGATAAGTTCGGAATCACCATAGAAGTGGTGGATATCTCGGAGCGGAAGGAGGCTCTGATGGCTTCCGGCGACCTTCCGGACATCTTCATCATCGAGGCCAATGAGGTGGTTCCGCTCATCGAGTCCGGCTTTATCCTGCCGCTGGACGAGCTGCTTGCAGAATATGACGCCGAGCCGTACTTCTTCCCGCCCACCAAGATAGAGGAAGTGATGGACTTCCAGCGCAGGGAAGTGTTCCACAGCGACCATATCTACGGACTTATGGGCTATAGTGAGGCCGGACCGGATGCCAGCCTGGGAACACAGCAGTGGGGGCTGAATGTGGATTGGGAGAGATACGCCGAGGTGGGCTATCCCGAGCTTGATGCCGATGTGGATCAGGTCTATCAGCTTCTGGTGGACATGGTGAATGTAAAGCCCACCACGGACGACGGACTTCCGGTCTATGCCATTGCCTATCCCACCATCGAGATGAGGGGACAGTCGCTCTACCACACCTATTCCCTGGGGTATTATCCCCTTACGTCCTATGTGGCCGTTGACTGTAAGACACAGGAGATGTGCATGCTCTATACCGACCCGGAATCCCCTAACTGGCAGTACAATCATATGTACTGGAAGCTGAACCAGGACGGCCTGCTGGATCCGGATTCCTTCCTGCAGGATTTCGACACCGACTCCCTGAAGGCAGTGAACGGGCAGTATGTATCCACCCTTTATCATGATATCACAGGGAACGCTACCGCTCTGAAAGCGTCCGAGGGCGTTGCGGGAGGGTTCCAGCTGATTCCCCTGAAGGGCTGTACGACAGATATGACATTCGAGGAAGCCGAATACAACAAGGGAATGGGCATCGGCAATCTGCGCTGCATCTCTTCCAAGACCAAGTATCCTGAGCGCATCATGGAGTTCATGACGTGGCTGTTCAGCCCGGAGGGCGGTCGTCTGGTCAAGAGCGGCATAGAAGGGGAAACCTGGAATTACGTGGACGGAGTGCCCACCCTGACAGAGGAAGCCTGCACAGCCTATGTGGAGATGAATGATTTCTATTATGATACCGGTATCGGCTTCGGATGGAATGGAAGCGGCGGGGGAAGGCCGGACGGATATAGCGCCAATCTGTTCGATGAGCAGAGCTTCCTCCTGAAATACGCGTCAGCCATGGAAAAAGACGTAGCCGCGCACTATGGGATGACCATGATGGAGAAGATTATTCAGATGCATGAGAACGGTGAGCTCTATGATCACGATTTCCTCTATGCGGCCGCGCAGGCCAGCGCGAATACGCTGCCCTCTGACCTCCAGGTGATTCTCAACGAGGTGGAAGTCGTGATGAATGAAGAGATGGCGGCATGTGTCCTTGCCAAGGATGAGGAAACCTACTTCAAGATGCGCGACGACCTCATCGCCAAGGTGAAGGAAATGGGCATGGACAAGGTGAATGAATGGTATGTGAACACATATAATGAGGCCGCGGAGAAGGTGCAGTAAGGCGAGGCAAAAGCTGTCAAGCCTGTCATGAGACGATAGTTATGGGCGGGCGCAATGTCTGGAATGCGTCCGCCTGTTCTCATCAGGTGGCCTGTGCAAGCCGATATAGAAGAAGGAGGTCAATAGTGAAAAGCTACCTGAAAGAGTTTCTGGAGAAATTTTCCTATCTGGAGGAAGCCAGGGATGCCCTGCTGCGGGCATATGACCGGATAGAAGCCCATGCGCCCGGCCGGGAGGCGTTTCAGGGCCTTTTGCAGAGCTATGAAGAGGACATCCACCTTAAGCTGAGACCGATTCTTGGCCAGATGACCGAGATAGCCGCCGGGGCGGGCGTGCAGGAGTACACGGGGCATCTCCTGCTGCTGATCTGCATGTCCAGACATCTGCTCGCGTGCTACCGTAAGGCCGGCATGGACGAAGAGATATGGTTCACCAGCATGAGCGACTTAAAATGGAAGCTGATGGAATGCTGGCTGGTGCGCGGGATATGGGGGACCTTCGTGGGAGAGTGGTTCGAGGGCTTCTTCCAGATGGACCGGTTCGGCTTCGCGAAGCTGCAGTTCGAGCCCAGAACCCTGGATTTTCGCTATGAGAAGGACGGCCTTGTGCTGGAGCCGGGCACGCCCATGGCCATTGTCCACATCCCCCGCACAGGAGGGAGGCTGGACAGAGAGAGCATGGAGCGCTCCTTCGACCTGGCGGCGGACTTCTTCCGGAAATGGTATCACTACGACCCCGTGGTCTTCGTGTGCGCGTCCTGGCTCCTGTACCCGGACAATCTGGAGGTGCTTTCGCCGGATTCGAACCTCTATGCGTTCATCACCACCTTCGACCTGGTGAAATCCTGGGAGTCGGAGGATTATTACGATGCCTGGCGGCTGTTCGACAAGGAGTATAAGGGCGATGTGGATGAGCTGCCCCAGGATACCTCCCTGCGGCGGGCCTATGCGGACTGGATTCGCCGTGGCAAGAAGTTCGGAGGCGCCACAGGGGTCTATGTCTATGATAAAAAGAAGATGGAGGAGAGAGCAGTATGAGTGAAAAACTGAAAGTGGGCATTATCGGATGCGGGGGCATCGCGGAGGCAAAGCACCTTCCGTCCCTGGCCCACCAGAAGAGCCGGGTGGAGATGGTGGCGTTCTGCGACCTGATTCCGGAACGGGCCGAGAAGAACGCGAAGCAGTATGGCACGCCGGATGCCAGGGTGTACACCGACTACAGGGAGCTGGTGGCGGAGAAAGACATTGATGTAGTCCACGTCCTGACCCCCAATGTAGCCCACTGCGAGCTGACTGTGGCCGCCCTGGAGGCCGGAAAGCATGTCATGTGCGAGAAGCCCATGGCCGCCACCACAGCGGATGCCCGGAAGATGCTGGATGCCCAGAAAAAGAGCGGGAAGCTTCTGACCATCGGCTACCAGAACCGGTACCGCCAGGACAGCCAGGTGCTGAAGAAGCTGTGCGAGACTGGTGAACTGGGCGAAATCTACTATGCCAAGGCACAGGCCATCCGCCGCCGGGGCGTCCCCACCTGGGGCGTGTTCCCGAATAAGGCGCTGCAGGGCGGGGGTCCACTGATTGACATCGGCACCCATAGCCTGGACCTGACCCTGTGGATGATGGACAACTATGAGCCCTACAGCGTGATGGGGGCAAGCTTTGAGAAGCTGGGCCGGCTCTTAAAGCCCGGCGAGCAGGGCAACGGCTTTTCCTCCTGGGACAATGAGGACTATCAGGTGGAGGATTCGGCCTTCGGCTTTGTCACCATGAAGAACGGCGCGGTGATTCAGGTAGAGACGTCCTGGGCGCTGAACATCCTGGAGACAGGCGAGGCGAAGACGACGCTGTGCGGGACCAGGGCCGGCGCGGACATGAACGACGGGCTGCGCATCAACCATATCCTCTGCGACAAGCAGACGATCACAAGGCCGGAGACGGCGACGCCCTCCGGGGTGGCCTTCTTCGAGGGCGCGAAGGTGATGAACGAGTCGGATTTCGAGTGCACGGTCTGGCTGGACGCCGTGCAGGGCAAGGGGGAGCTTCTGGTGAAGCCGGAGCAGGCCTTTGTGGTCACGAAAATCCTGGACGCGATTTACGAGTCCGCCCGCACCGGGAAAGCGGTCTATTTTAATGATGAAGGAGGAGATTCTATATGAAAATCGGATTACAGCTTTACAGCATCCGCGACTGCATCCAGTCCGGCGAAGATCTGGCCCAGGCCCTGAAGAAGGTGAAGGCCATGGGGTATGATGGCGTGGAATTCGCCGGTTATGCCGGGATGACGCCTGAGGAAGTGCGAAGAGCCCTTGACGATGCGGGGATAGAGGCGGTGTCGTCCCATACAGGCATCGACGGGCTGGAGGCTTCCATGGAAGAGGTAGTCGCCTATGCGGTGGCTACCGGCGCGAAGTTCCTGGTGTGCGCAGGCTCCCGCACCGAGACGAAGGAGGATCTGCTGCGCCTGGAGCGGGTCATGAAGAAAGTGAGGAGCCTTGCGGAGCCCCACGGCATCATCGTGGGATACCACAACCATTCCCATGAGTTCGTCCCTATCGATGGGACTCTGCCCATTGACTACATAGCTGACAACGTATGTAAACTGGAGCCGGACACCTTCTGGGTCTATCACGCGGGCACAGATCCCGCCGCGTTCCTCCGGGAGCGTGCGGATCAGATCGCCCTGGTGCACTTAAAGGACGGCAATGATGACGGGAAACCCTGCGCCATCGGCGAGGGCGTCACCGATATCGCGGGAATCCTGCAGGCGGCCAGGGACGCGGGGGTGGAATGGGCAATCGTGGAGAACGACGATCCCGTACCGGACGGGCTTTCCGATGTACAGCGCAGCATGGAGTGGCTGAGAAAGAATGTGCTATGACGGACATCCCCCGGGATGTTCGTTGGAAATGAGGACAATGGATGAAAAAAGCAAAATTGAAAGTGATTTTAATCGGAGCGGGGAACCGGGGAAAGGGCTATACAAGGACCATGGCGACGATGCCGGACAAATATGAGGTGATAGCGGTGGCTGAGCCTAACGAGAGCTTCCGGGAATTCATCCGCGAAAGGCACGCCATCCCGCCTGAACTGTGCTTCGAGAGCTGGGAGCCGCTCCTGGGGCTTGGAAAGATTGCGGATGTGGCGGTAATCGCCACTATGGACAGGGAGCACTACGCGCCCACCATGGCGGCCATCGAGCAGAAGTATGATATTCTGCTGGAGAAGCCGGTTTCGCCGGTTCCGGAGGAGTGCCGTCGGATCGCGCTGGCGGCCCAGGAGGCGGGCGTGCGGATCGTGGTGTGCCATGTGCTGCGCTTCACGCGGCTGTACCAGTGTCTGAAGCAGCTGATCGACAGCGGCAGGGTGGGGCGGATCATCTCCGTCAACCACGAGGAATGCGTGGGCAATGTCCACCAGAGCCACAGCTTCGTGCGGGGAAACTGGGGCAACAGCACCCGCAGCTCCTGTATGCTGCTGCAGAAATCCTGCCATGATACGGATATCCTGCAATGGCTTATCGGGAAGCCGTGCATAAAAGTGCAGTCTTTCGGCGACCTTACCTATTTCAGGGAAGAGAACGCGCCCACAGGTTCCCCTGAGTACTGCATAGACGGCTGCCCGGAGGGAGACCATTGTCCTTACAACGCGGTGAAGCTCTATCTGGAGGACAAGGGGAGCGACTGGCGGGTCACGGCTACCCGGGTGGAGAATCCTTCCGATGAGCTGGTGGCCCAGGCCCTGCATACCACCCAGTTCGGGAAATGTATCTTCCGCTGCGACAACGATGTGGTGGACCACCAGACCGTCAATATGCTCTTCGAGGGGAATGTGACAGCCACCTTTACCATGAGCGCCTTCACCAGGGGCGGCCGCGCCACCCATATCATGGGAACGAAGGGAGAGATTCACGCGGACGAGAACCACGAGCTGGTGGAGTTCTTCGACCTTGAGACCAGGACCACCGAGTTCATCGACCCCAACGCGGAGGGCGCCCTGAGCGGCGGGCACAGCGGCGGGGACGAGGGAATCATCGAGACCCTGTACGATTATCTCTGCGGGACCTACACCGGCTCGTCCATCTCCACCATTGGAGAATCCTGCGATGGGCACCTGATCGTGTTCGCCGCGGAGGAATCCAGGAGGACAGGCAGGGTGGTGGATTTCCGGGAATACGTGGAAGGCCTGGAGTAAAGAAGCCTATGTATAAATCCCTTGAAACTGGCAAGACTTTTACAAAATCAAGGTCTGGGCCAGAGCGGCACATCTGCTGGAACCAGCGGCCTTGCGGGTGGAAAGGAGAAGAGGCGATGATATCATTTCTGGAGATGGTACGGCGATATCCGATTGGCGCCAAGGTGAATCTGCCGAAGGGAGAGGGCAGCGGGGTTGCGCAGGAAATCGTGGGCTATGAGTATTACAACGGAAGCGGCTTTCTGGTCTTTGGGAACGAGGAAAAAGTGAATGTGGATCAGCTTTTGGGGGAGCCGCGGCCCAAGCTTTATTAAATCTTAATGTTTGCGCAATAGAAAACTAAAAAACGGAGGCCTCCTGCATTGTTATAATAAAAAAGCAGGAGGTCTTTATTATGGGATATTATAGAGCGATGGAAAGAAACACGGCTGACAGGAGAGCTGTGCAGACGTATATGGAACGGTCCGGCGCAGGGCGGCAGGGAGCGGGGAGCCGGAGCCGCGGAGAGCAGGGAATGAGGGGACGCGGCGCCGGAATTCCGGATATCAGGCAGGAAGCCCCCAGGCCCCAGAACAGGAGCTATACCGGTACGCGCTCAGCCGCTGCCCAGCGTAAGCTGCGCAGAAGGCGCAAAAGAAGGAGGCAGGTTCTGGGCTTTTTCAGATTTTCGGTCTGCCTGTTGCTGGTGTTCGGCATAGCGGTGATGGTCAAGGGCGGAATCACCCTGGCAGGTTCCCTGAGCGAAGCCCTTGGAATGAGGAGGGAGGAGGAGGCCAGGAGTCCGATTCTCCCGGAGGACCCACTGTACGCGGATGAATATGGGGAAAGGCTGGCGGAGCTTCTGGAGATCAACGAAGAGGCCAGGGATTATGTAAAATGCTACCCGGAAAGGGAGGACTACAAGAGCCAGCCCATAGACCTGACGCGGGAGCTTTCGGCGGACACAGTGCCCCTCCTGATGCAGTGGGACAAGCGCTGGGGCTACAATGCCTATGGCAGCAACATGATAGGCCTTGCGGGCTGCGGGCCGGTGTGCCTGACCATGGCCTACCTGCATTTTACCGGGGATATCAGCATGACGCCCAGGGAGATGGCGGCCTTTGTGGATGACAACGGATACTACGCGGAGAACGCGGGGACAAAATGGACCCTCTGGACAGAGGGCGTGGAGAAGCTGGGGCTTACCGGGGAGGAGCTGTCTCTGGACGAGGGCGTGATGAAGCAGGCGCTGGACATGGGGGGGCTGGTCGTATGCAGCATGGGCCCGGGGGACTTTACCCAGGAGGGGCACTTCATCCTGATTCGGGGCTATGACGAGAACGGCTTCTACGTGAACGACCCCAACCGCAGGAGCAACAGCAGCAGACAGTGGGACTTCGATACCCTGCGCGGCCAGATTCGGAATCTTTGGGCATTGTACGGGTGACCCGGTGGTGGTATAATTTGAGAAAGGAAAGGAGGCTTTTCGGGTGCAATATGAATTTTGGGTGGGTTCCTATGGAACCAAAGAGGAGGAGAGCATCGCCAGATTCTCGCTGGATACCACGGCTGGCCGGATGACGAGGCTCTACGGCTATCAGGGGGCGGAGAATCCCTCCTGGATCAGCCTGGACAAGACGAAGACGATTCTGTATTCGGTGGAGGAGCTTTCGCCCCAGGGGCGGATTCGGGCGTTCGCCATGGGGGAGCGGGGGCTGGAGCCTTTGGCCTGCCTTTCCACCAGGGGGGCCGACCCCTGCCATATCTGCCTGGACGTAGGGCAGCAGTACCTTTTCGCGGCCAATTACACCAGCGGTTCCCTGGCGGTCTTTTCGCTGGACGGGGAGGGGATTCCTGTCCGGGAGACGGATTTTGTACAGCACAGGGGCAGCGGTAGGAACCCTGCGAGACAGGAAGGCCCCCATGTCCATTTCGCCCAGGTTTCGGGGGGCAAGGTCTATGTGGTGGATTTGGGGACAGATTTGGTATCCGTCTATCGCCTGGACAGGGAAGCGGGGCGACTGGAGGATACGGGGAAAGCCCTGCGGCTCCCGGCCGGGGCAGGGCCCAGGCATCTGGTGTTCCATCCCGGGATTCCAGGGCTTGTCTATGTGGCCTGTGAGCTGGACAGCAGCGTAGCCCTTTTCCGGGAACAGGACGGGGAATACGCGCAGGAGGGGATGGTATCGGCCCTGCCGGAAGCTTTCCGGGGAGAGAACACAGTAGCGGCTATCCGTATCTGGAAAGACCGGCTTCTGGTCAGCAACCGGGGCCATGACAGCATCGCGTCCTTCCAGATACAGGAGAACGGAAGCATCCGCCTGTGCCAGACGGTTCCCACAGGGGGAAAGGTTCCCAGGGACTTCGCCGTCATGGGGGAATATGTGGTGATCGCCAACCAAGGCTCCGATGAGATTACAGCCCTGCGCATGGATTCGGCCACAGGGAAGCTGGAGCAGACAGGCATACGCGTGCCCATGCGCCGCCCTACCTGCATCTGCCCCGCCTGAGCCGCCTTGCGCAATGCCCGTGACGGCAGCGTCTCAGATTCCTCCGAACCGCTGCTCTATGATAGTCAAATGCCATAACTTGGTTCGCCTGCGGGGTTGTAACCGGCCCGGGAATGTGGTATAATCTCCTTAAATTTAGGCAGGAATGTGGCCAAATGGGGAGGAACGCGTATGAATCTGGTAATCACCATGAGTCGAAGGTTTGGAACCGGTGCCAGCGCCATTGCGGCGGAGCTGTCTGAGAGACTGGACATCCCGGTGTATGACAAGGCGTACATAGAGCATGAGCTGGAGGGCCATAGCTATGCGGACGAGACGGAGCTGATAAAGGAGCTGGCCTCGCGTTCCTGTATTATTTTAGGGCGCTGCGCCTCGGAAATCCTGCGGGATCAGGGGAACGTGTTCAATATCTACGTCTGCGCCGACAAGGAGGACCGCATCCGGCGCGTCATGGGCCAGAAGTCCCTGCCCTACGAGGAGGCCAGGGCCATGCTGGAGGAGAACGACAGGGCCCGCAGCGAATACTATTACAGACATACCGGAAAGGTCTGGGGGGACGTGAACAACTACCACATGATTCTGGACACCTCCCAGTTCGGCATAGAGAACTGCGCCAATATCCTGATAAAATATTTCGAGCGGATTGAAGTCATATAAAACTGTTCGTACAGTACTGGCAAGATGAAAGAATGAGTTCGGCCAGAATCTGGCGGAAGTTTTCGCGGACGCACCCTTAAGGCTTATATGCGGGCTTAGGGGTGCTTTTTTGTGCCGCAGGGCACATAATTCTGGAAAAACACTTTACTTCATAGGAGAATGTGCTAAAATAAAACACTTGTAGGGAGGTGTGCTATGTTCTTGATTTATTTTCTGCTGTGGATCGTCTTCAACGGCGCGGTCACGTTAGAGATATGCCTGTTCGGCCTGGCGATTGCCGGGGCGCTGCTTGCCTTTTCCTGCAGGTTCATGGATTACAGCCTGGCCAGGGAGCGCAGGGTCTACAGGAACGTCTTCCTGTTCCTGAGATACTGCCGCCTGCTGGTGGCGGAGATCGTCAGGGCCAACGTGAATGCCATGCGCATGATACTGACCCAGCGGGAAGAGATAGAGCCTGCGCTGGTGAGCTTCCGCACCGACCTGAAATCCCAGGTGGGAAAGGCCCTGCTGGCCAACGCCATCACCCTGACCCCGGGGACCATCACGGTGACCCTGGAGGGGGCCGAGTACACGGTGCACTGCCTGGACGAGTCCATGGCGGAGGGCATCCAGGACAGCGGGTTCGTGACATATATCCGGAACTTTGAGGAGACCATATAAGCGATGGTGAATGGGCTGTCCGGTACGGCAGTGTTTTACAGGGAAAGGGACAGGGATGGGAAGAGGGATTGAGGGCCTGGAAAAGGCTTATGGCATATTTTTCACAGGAGCGCTGATCGTGCTGGCAATCCTGGTGGTGCTTTGCCTGGTGCGGGCCATCATCGGACCCAGGATAGCCGACAGGATTGTATCCGTGAACATGACGGGCACCATGGTCATCGTGATAATCGCTATTCTTGCACTGATGCTGGAAGAAGGGTATCTGGTGGATATCTGCCTGATTTATGCCATGATCAGCTTCCTGGCGGTCATCGTGCTGGTGAAGGTGTACATGGGCGTATATCTGGAAGGGAAGCGGAAGGAACCGAATGACCACATTAGTGTAGTGGAGGATGCCGCTGAAGAAGAGGATGTCAGAGACGGTGAATAACGGCATCTGTCCGGCAGCAGCTTAAGGATTTGCACAGACCGGCCCTGGGGGCGAATTATATGTCATGCGCTAAGACGCGGGGCGGATTGGAGGATAGTTCATGATTGTACTGGAATGGGCGCGGTTCCTGATTGGCGGCGGACTGCTCCTCTGCGGGCTGGGAACCTTTATCATAGAAATCATAGGCGTGTTCCGCTTCCGGTACGTGCTGAACCGGATGCATGCCGCGGCCATCGGGGATACGCTGGGCATCGGCTTCGCGCTGTTGGGCCTGATTGTCATAAGCGGGTTCAACTTCACGTCCCTGAAGCTGTTCCTGGTCATCGTGTTCCTCTGGTTCTCCTCCCCGGTGTCCTCCCACCTGATTGCCAGGCTGGAGGTGAGCACCAATGAAGACAGCGGCAGGCATTACCGCGTGATGCGGCTGGACTCTTCCGGGAACGGGGCGCGGGAAAGCGAAGAGGGGACAGGAGGTACGCGCGATGGCAGGGAACCGGCCGGGGCGGGGCTGGCCGGGACGGAGCCGCCCGGTGCAGGGTACGGTGGGCCGTCGGGCGGCGTAAACGGGCAAAAGAGGGCGGAAGAGCCGGAAAGCCAGGCTCAAAATGCATAAGCCCGAAAGGAAAAGGAGACAGAGAGGATGACGGTATTTACCTGTATATTGCTGGGATTCCTGGTGGTCTGCGCCGTTGCGGCCAGCCTGTCCAGGAAGCTTCTGAACACCATACTGATCTTCATGTCCTACAGCCTGGTGATGTCCATCATCTGGGTGCTGCTGGAGTCCCCGGATTTGGCCATCACGGAGGCCGCTGTGGGGGCGGGGGTCACCACGGTGCTGTTTCTGGTGACATTGAAGAAAATCGATGCCATCATTAAAAAGGAGAGCGCGCAGGAGGAGACGGATGAGCAGGAAGGTGCCTGAGGAGAAGTACAGGAAGTCCTTTTCCTACAGATTCAGGAGGTGGCTGGAGGGAACGGAGGATCCCTTCCTGGGCCGGGTGGAGATGCGCAGGCAGGAGGCCTTCGAGCAGGGCGCGGAGGAAAGGGAGCGCAGGGAGCGGGATCAGGAGAGCCTGAAGGCAAGGGTCTACGACCTGGAGCATAATTTCGAGATGCGGATTTTCAACAGAATCTACAGAATATTCAGCATCCTGTTCTGCATCTTCCTGGTGGTCATGCTGCTGGCGGCGGTGTCAGACCTGCCGCCCTTCGGCCATAGGGAGAACCCGGCCAACAATGAGGTTGCGGAGCGCTATATCGAGAAGGGCTTAGAGGAGACCGGGGCCGTGAACATCGTCACGGGCATGATTCTGGACTACCGGGCCTTTGACACCCTGGGGGAGTCCCATGTGCTGTTCATCGCCACCTGTACGGTGTTGATCCTGCTGCGGCGGGACGGGAAGAAGGAGCAGGCTCAGGACGAGGACAACGACAGGCTCTATGAACCCAAGAACGATGTGATTCTACAGACTGTGGCCAGAGTCCTGGTGCCGCCCATCCTGCTCTTTGGCATCTATATCATCCTGGCCGGGCACCTGGGGCCGGGAGGTGGGTTCTCCGGCGGCGCGGTGATCGGCGCGGGGCTGATTCTGTACCTGAACGCCTTCGGCTTCGCGAAGACGGAGAGGTTCTTTACAGCGAAGACCTACCGCAGGATGAGCTTCTGTGCCCTGGCCTGCTACAGCCTGGCGAAAAGCTACTCTTTCTACACCGGGGCCAACCATATCGAGAGCGTCATCCCCCTGGGGACGCCCGGCGCCATCCTGAGCAGCGGACTGATACTGGTCCTGAACATCTGCGTGGGCGTGGTGGTGGCAGGCACTATGTATACCTTTTATGTCATGTTCCGCAAGGGCGGCTATTGAGGAGGCGTGAATCCATGCACTGGGAATATCTACTGAACAATTATGAGGAGGCCGTGGCTATGATCCTATTCGGCATCGGCTTCTCCAATCTGCTCCTGCAGAAGAACCTGATCAAGAAGATCATCGGCCTGAACATCATGGACACGGCCACCTATCTGTTCCTGGCCCTGAAGGGCTATATCGCGGACCGGAAGGCGCCGGTGGTGGTGGACGGCGTCACAAGCCCGGAGGCCTATATCAATCCCATCCCCAGCGGGCTGGTGCTGACGGGCATCGTGGTGTCCGTGTCCGTGACGGCGCTGATGCTGTCTTTGACCATCCGGCTCTACCGCAGGTACCATACCCTGGATCTGGATGAGATCACCACAAGGCTGAAGAAGGAGGGGAAATGATGGCTTTCGTGCAGAATTTCCCTTTCATGTCCATCCTGTTGTCCCTGTTCTCCGGGCCCCTGTGCTCCATACTGGACGGGAAATGGGCCAGGCGGGTGAACATGGCCGTGATTTCGGTAATCGGAATCATGTCTGCGCTTGTATTGGAAAACGTCATATCCGCCGGGCGGCCCTATGTGTACCTGATGGGCCATTTCCCCGCGCCCTGGGGCAATGAGATCCGGGTGGGCATCCTGGAGGCCTTTCTGGCCTGCTTCTTCTGCGCCATCATGCTGCTGTGCATGCTGGGGGGCATCAGGGAGCGGGAGGCGCAGATCGAGGAGGGAAAGCAGAACCTCTACTATGTGATGGTGAATCTCCTGCTGTGCTCCCTGCTTGCCCTGATCT
>CAOOJO010000021.1:0-12581 GCA_948496895.1 uncultured Acetatifactor sp.
CTGGTCCGTCATGGAATATTCCCAGAACATGTTCAAGGCGGAATGCTGCCCGTATTTTTTTACAGGGAGAATGCCTGTCATATAGGCAAGCGCTACATAGGGCTGGTCCTTCAGGAGATTGCGCAGGAAATCCAGGTATTGCTTCTGCATATCCTCATCCTTTTGCCGCTCCCGCATCACGCAGTCCCATTCGTCAACTAAGAAGATGAACTGCTTTCCGGATTTTGCGTAAATCCTTTCCAGCGCCTCCGCTAAGATAGTCGTGTCTTTCGGGAACAAATCTCCATAGATTTCGCCTATGTCCTCAAGTACAGCCTGCTCCAGGTATTCTGTCACTCCCTGTTCCCTGGCTCTAATCACAAATTGCTGCATATTCAGAAAAATCACATCGTATCGGTTCAGATTCTCCAAAAACCCCGGATTTTCCGCAATCTTCAATCCCTCGAACAGTTCCCGGGAGTCGTATGCGCAGCTGTAATAGGCGGCCAGCATCTTCAGCGCCATGGATTTGCCAAATCGGCGCGGCCTGCTGACGCAGATATACCTCTGCTCTGTATTCAGGTATCTGTTGGTGCATCCGATGAGCCCTGTCTTATCTACGTAAATCTCCGAACGGATTGCCGTCCTGAACCCTTCATTTCCCGGATTCAAATAAATTCCCATCCAATACCCTCCTGCCAAGATTTCCACATCTGCTTTTTATCATGTCCTTATAATCCCGCACGCCGTATAGTGCAGCCACATCCCCCACATAGTTCACCGTCATCCAGCCAGTCCATTTCTATTCCTCCCCATTTGTCTGGCCTTTCCATAATCAAAATGAATCATTAATTCCCCGCATGGATTATACAAAAATCGTCCGCCAGCAATCGCTCTCCCCTGGCAAAAGGCTCCAGGCTCTCTTCGCGCCAGCGCTTCATCCTGTCCTCGAACCAGCTCTCCCTGCTCCACTGCCCAAAGTGGATCGCGATGCAGTCCAAAATCGTCATCACGAAGCAGGCGTCCAGCACCTTATAGTCAAAGCTGCCGCCCCCGTCCCGGTAGCCCTCCGCGATTTTCTGCCGACATGCCAATCCGCCTATATTGCCGAACAGGACCGCGATGTCCAACATCGGATGTCCTATCCCAAAGAGGGAAAAGTCGATTGCCGCCAGCCCGGCCTTGGTCTGCAGGATATTGGAAAGGGACAAGTCCGCGTGCAGCATCTGGAATTCGCCCTCTGCCCTTTGTAGAGCTGTTCCCACAGCGTCGCAGGCACGCTCTATCGCCCTGCAGGATGCGCAGTCCAGCCCGTTTCCTTCCAGGGCCCTGAGCTTTTCACCGATTCTTTCCACATGCCGTCCGTCATAGGATATGGCAGGAAACCCTCGAAACCCTTTCGCGCATCTGTGCAAATCGGCGGCCAAAAGCCCAATCCGGTAATAGTGTTCCTCGCAAAGCGCCATCTTGTCCAGGGATTCCCCTTCTATCCATCGGGAAACCATGGCCACATTGCCATTGTCCAGCTTCGTGATCCACTGCCCCCTGCGGTTCTTTACCGGCTCCCGGATCATCATGCCCTGATCCTTCAGATGTCCAAGGAACCTGATTTCCGTTTCATACACCGCCATGCGGTCCAGCCCTTCATAGAGATGCTGTGTCTCGAAGCCCTGGACAGGCTCATGAATCTGCAGCAGGTAATCTGTCCCTACGCGAAAGGTCATATTCTCATTGTGCCGCAGCAAAGTCGCTTCCGATTCCGGTATGTCATAGCCGGACATAGCTTCTGTTACAAGTTTGTAGTCCACCCTCTATGCTACCTCCTTCACCGAACTGGCCCCTCGTCACCCAAGCTTCATGGCCTCCGCCATCTCCGGCGTAAGCTCCGGCGTGAACTGTGTCCCCAGCCTGGCCAGCTCCCCCAGCACTCTCCTCTGGCCGGCTTCCGTCCGGTACCAGTTTTCCCTGGTCACTTTTCCCTCTACAGGCGCAATCAGGAGTTCCGTATCGGGAAAGCATAGCTGGTAATACATCAGGCATCTCCTGGCATGAAACCCCTTGCAGCAGATGATGGCCTTCTTCGGATGCAGTCCCTTTGCATCCAGGAGCTTTCTGGAGAACCTGGCGTTCTCGGCGGTGAACTGGGCTTGATCCTCCTGGAGGATGCAGTCCGGGGCAACGCCGTTTGTCTGCAGCACATCGGTGTAGAACTCACACTCTGTGGCATAGTCTTTTCGGTAGGTATCCGCTTTTGACTTCACGCCTGTGAATTTACCGATGGTCACGGAATATCTGCCTGACGGCACTACATAGGGGGCGTACCCGGCCTTCCACAGCTGGGCCGCCCGCTCCGGAAGCTCCGGGTAGGAGCCGCCGGGGATGAAGATGACGTCAGCCTTTTCCAGCTTGTCCTCCACGAAAATAAAATTCGTGATGTCTTCTATGATTCTCACATTTTTCAAACAAACACCTCATTCGCTTACCAAATGCCTAATCTGCACTTCTAACCGCCTATATGGCATCTCAATTTCGTACAGCTCTCCACTTCCCGCCTCAGCCGCTCCATATGCTCCGTCTCCGGCGGCAGGATGTCCGGCAGCTCGTAGGCCCTGCCCAGGCCGGCGTACTTGTCCTGGCCTAACCTGTGGTATGGCAGCAGATAAATCTCCTCCACCCCGGGCAGCGCATCTGCGAACCGGGCGATGGCCCTAATCTCCTCTGGGGTGTCATTGAAAGTGGGGATTACGGGCACCCGGATGCTGAGATACGTCTGACCGGATGCGGCGATTTTCTTCGCGTTCTCCAGCATCAGCTCGTTGCCCTTTCCGGTGAAGCGTTTATGCTTTTCGCTGTCCATGTGCTTGATGTCCATGAGATAGTGGTCGAGATATGGCAGAATCCCCCCAATGACCTCCCATTTCGCACATCCCATGCTCTCCATAGCGGTATTGATCCCCACGGCCTTGGCGGCATGGAGCAAATCTCTGGCGAACTCCGGCTGGCAGAGGCTCTCCCCGCCGGACAGCGTCAGTCCTCCGCCGGAGCGGTGGTAGTAAGGCCTGTCCTTCTCCACGGTCTCCATGACCTCTGCCACCGTCACGTCACGGCCGATTATCTTCGTCTTGCCCTGGACGGTCATCTCCTGAATCCCATACTCCTGGGACTCCGGGTTGCAGCACCATTTACACCGCAGCACGCAGCCCTTCAGGAAACAGATGGTGCGGATTCCCGTCCCGTCATGGATGGAATACCGCTGTATGTCAAATATCCGGCCTTTTGTTTGTAAATATTCTGTCGTCATTTTTATCCCACTCCGCCGTCCTAACGGCATTTTCCAATCTTCCTATCATACCGCTCCCTGGCGGCACCGAACACTTACATTGAATCTTGCGGTTCCATTAAAAAACATTTCTCCCCTCATTCTTTCATCCGCAATCATCCTTCGCAGAACTCCGTTTCCCCGCCCGAAACATCCCCTTCAGGCCGTCACCTGGCCATATATCAGTTCCACGGCCTCCTGCAGACTTACATCCTCGGTCAGAACAGTCTGCGGTATCATCTCCAGAAAATCCTTTTCCTTCCACCACCGCCGCATGTCCGCCTCCCCAAACTCATCACGGTTCGGCTTCGTCTGGTGCCTGCGCAGCGTTTCCTCGAAGGAAATGTCATAGTAATAGGAAAAAATATTCTCTCCGTACTCCTCCAGGGCGGCCTCGAACAGCGGCTTATAGTCTTCGGACGGCAGGATTCCTTCCAGTATCGTAATCTCCGAATTCCGTCGGCCATATCTGAGCAATTCAATCATGAGCGGCAGGGATTTCCGGACTCCTTCTGCGCTCCACACATGGAGGATCTGCATGCGGACTATGTCATGGGAGATCAGCATGGTATTCGGCCCGAACTTCTCCTGCAGCATCTTAGCCACGGTAGTCTTCCCACTTCCGGAATTCCCCCTCAAAATCACCAGCCTGTTCATGCTTTCACCGCCTTATCAGGATGCCCTTCATATACTGTGTCTCATTGTGGGTCTGATATACCAGTTCCTTCTCTTCTTCCGTACAGCCAATCAGGATTTTGATTTCGGAATCCCGTTTCAGGCAATCGACGATGCACATGATCGCGTCAACCCGCTTCTCTCCCGACCCCACCCACACATCGATACCGCCGCCGTCCATGGACGAGGTGTTCTTCAGATATCCGTAATCCACCTTGTAGATAGAATCCGGGTACCTGGGATGTGCCGTTCCTTTCGGCCTGTCTATCACTATCTCCGAGTCTTTCACCAGGGAGTCCAGCAGCTCCCAAAAAGCATTATCAAAACAATTCATAGCATGCACAGTGCCTCCAAAGCAAGCGCGAACAGCCTCTCCCTAGCGGAAACATTATTGTTCCAGTTCCTGTCGTCATAGTCCTCCGCGTCGCCGATGAGGATGTCGCCGCTGTAGAGCAGCTGGCCGAAGACCTTGCCCCGGAACTGGGCGATGGCCGCCATGGTGGCACACTCCATCTCCACGGCCCTGCAGCCCTCTTCCCTGCGGTAGGCCACCATCTCTTTGGTCTCCCGGTAGAAGCCGTCCGTTGACCAGGTGGCGCATTCTATGTAGGGGATGCTGTGGCCGGACAGGACTTCCCGGAAGCGCTCGATGGGCCCGGACTGCAGCTCAATGAAACGGGCGGGCGGCAGATATTTGTAGGATGCCCCCTCGTCCCGCAGGGCCCGCACCGGCAGGATGACAGCCCCTTCCGGAATGTCGTCCAGCACTCCGCAGCCGCCGCAGCAGACGATTACCTCCACGCCGCTGCCGTAGAGCATCTCGGTCATCATGGCAATGGAGCCTGAGGCCACCACTGCCTGTACGGCGCAGACTTCCGTGCCGTCCACGTTGAAGCGGTATACATGGAAGTCCTTCATTTCGGAGACATAGGTGCCTATCTTCTCTCCCCCATACCTCTCTACCGCGCTGTCAAGCACCTCCTCGAAGAATGTGACCAGGCAGAGCCTGGGGAAACGCGGGGACCCGCCCCCGCCCTGTCCGTCTCTGTCCGCTTTGGAGGCGTCCCTGTCCGGATTGATGACGGCGATTCTGTCCGTGCTGTACTCTAAAATCGGATATTCGTTTTTTATGATCATTATGTTCTCCTCAGAACCCCTGCTCCGTCCTCCGGATGATGTCGTCCTGCAAGGACTTGGAAAGTGTAGTGAACAGTGCGCTGTACCCTGCCACCCGCACCACCAGATGGGCGTACTTTTCGGGATGGGCCTGGGCGTCCAGTAGAGTCTCCCTATCCACCACGTTGAACTGCATATGGCTCCCCTTCTGGTCGAAATAGGAGCGGATCAACGCCACGAAGTTCTCCAGGCCTTTCTCTCCGCTGAGGGCCGTGGGATGGAACTTCTGGTTGAACAGGGTGCCGTTGGAGGCAATGCCGTGGTCCAGCTTGGACACGGAATTGGCCGCCGCGGTGGGGCCGTATACGTCCTTGCCCGCCGAGGGGGACACGCCGTCCGCCACAGGGGTGTGGGCAAGCCTGCCGTCCGGGGTGGCTCCGGTCTGGGCTCCCAGGGGCACATTGGCGGACACGGGATACAGCCCCGCCTGGAACTGGCCTCCTCTGGGATTGCGGTAGTTCAATAGCGGCTTGGTGTAGGTATACGCCACATCCCGGGCGAACATGTCCACTTCCTCGTTGTCGTTGCCGAACTTGGGCACTTCGTCTATCATGGCCCGCAGGGCTTCGCATCTCTTCTTCTCCTCCGCCGGAAGCTCCGCGTTCATCACTGCAGTAATCATGCCAGCCACCTGGGCTTCGTCCACGGTCATGCCGTTCCTGTCCATTTCCCGCAGGATTTCCGTGACGATCTCACCGGCGCTGACGGCATCGAAGCCCTGTCCGTAGTTCATGGCCAGCGCCCGCTTGTACTCCGCCAAAGTCACCTTTTTCTCGTCAAATACCAGCTTCTTGATCGCATACAGCGAGTCCGCCATGTTGGCGATGCCAAAGCCCTGAGGGCCGGTGAAATTGTAGACGGCACCGCCCTCCTGGACGCTCTTGCCACGCTTGACGCAGTCGTCCACCATGCAGGACAGGAACGGCAGCGGGCACCGGGTGGCATGGGCCACGTCGATGGCGTTGTCCGCGTTCACCAGCAGGGAGATGTTATAATCCATCTGCTTCTTGTAGGCGTCATAGAACTCCTCAAAGGTAGCCATGTCCTCCACGGCCCCGGTCTCTATGCCAATCTTCTCGCCCTTGTCCCAGCCATTGGAGAACACCAGCTCCAGGGGACGGCACATGTTGTAGAACGCCGCGTCATGCCAGCCCTCCGTCTTCCCCGCCTTCTGGGGCTCCACGCAGCCGATGATATTGTAGTCCCTGGCGTCCTCCAGGGTAAGGCCTCTGCTCAGCAGCGACGGGATAATGACTTCATCGTTGTAGTACGCAGGCAGGCCGATGCCCGTGCGCGTCAGATCCGCCGCCTTCAGCAGCAGGTCGTGGGGCGACTTGTTCCACACCCGGATGGAGAGGGAGGGCTGGGGCAGGAACACATGCTTGGAGGCCGTGATGCACATGAAGCTCAGGTCATTCGTCACGTCTAACCCCTCTTTGTCCTGTCCGCCCACGATCAGGTTCTGGAACAGGCTGTAGCCCGCGAAGCCTTCCGCGCTGGCAGCGTCACGGCATTTGTTCAGGTCGTTCAATTTCACCCAGATGCAGTCGATCAGCTCCTGGGCGAACTCCCTGGTCAGCCTCCCGGCCTCCAGGTCTTTCTTATAGTAAGGATACATATACTGGTCGAAGCGACCCGGGGAGATGGAATGCCCGCTGGACTCCAGCTGCAGGAGCTGCTGCACGAACCAGAAGCTCTGGCAGGCCTCATGGAAGGTGGTGGCCCCATGCTCCGGCACCCTTGCGCAGTTGGCCGCAATCTGCAGCAATTCCTGTTTTCTGGCAGAATCCGTGCAGGCAGCCGCCTCCTTCTCCGCCAGCTGCGCATACCTGCGTGCATACCGAATCACCGCCTCGCAGCTTAGGATGGCAGCCTTCAGGAACTGGCTCTTGGTGCAGTAATCCCCGTCTCCGGGATTGCATCTGGCCAACTCCTCCTGTATCTCCTCAATGATCCCCCTGTAGCCCATGGCCAGCACCTTGTCATACTGGACGGTGACATGGCCCACGCCGTTGTAGAAGTAGTTGCCGGGGGTAAAGATATTGTGCTCGATGGCTTTCTTCGTCTCCTCGGTCATCAGGGCCGTGGCCAACTCGCTGGTGGTCTTCCCCTCCCAGTAGGCGTCCGCCTCCAGCAGCTCCTTCTTGGTCTTATCCGCTATGTAGAAAGGGTCGGCCTTACGGGTGGCCACTGTCTCGAACTCGCCCTCCAGCCATTTGTAGGAGAATTCCGGGTATGTCTGGCAGCCTCTGGGGGCAATCGTGCTGCTTCCCACCACCAGCTCCCCCTCCCTGATGATGATGGGGATGTTGTCCAGGATATGCGCAAAGGCCAGGGCACGCCGCATGATGATGGGCTTGTCCTCGGTGGCCTTGTAGGATTCGGTAATCAGTTTCGCCCGGGCGGATTCGATCTCCGGCATCTTGGCGTAGAGATGCGCCACCAGCTTCGGAATCCTGTCCGTCTTTGGGATTTCCTGTGTGTAATATTTTGCCATGGGTGCTCCTTTCCGTACTGTCTGCTTTACATTCTCTAATTATCTCATTTTTGGTTTCTTGTTCTCTTAGCTTCGGCCTGCAGGCTCCGCCCACAGATGCCCTTATCCTCCAGTATATGCCTCCATGGCTCTGATGTCAATGAATCTAACACTGTTTTCTATTATTTTTTTGTGGATTTATTTTGAATGTTGTTGTTTTTGTGCATGAATACACATTCACGGCTAATATACATACTGCACCTCTTCCAGAATCCCGGACATGGTGGCATATATCACAGGGATGGTCTGCGCGGTGAACCGCAGCGATGGGCCGGAGACACTGACGGCGCCGATGATTTCTCCGGACAGGCCGAACAGAGGGACCGCCACACAGGAAATCCCGAATTCATGCTCCATATTGTCGGTGGAATATCCTCTCCTCCTGATTTCCTCCAGCTCCTCCAGAAGCTTTTCCTTCCGGGTGATGGTATTCACCGTATAGGCGGGAAAGGGCTCCGAAATGTCGGCCAGGCAACTTTCTTTACCAAATGCCAACAGGCATTTCCCCAGGCCAGTACAGTACATGGGCGCCTTCTCACCGAGGATGGGCCTCTGGAACTGCTCCCCCGGCGTCCTGGTCTCCAGGTACAGGACTCTGTTTTCATGCGGGATTCCGAAGTAGACCGTCTCCTGGGTGGCATCGGCTATTTTCTGCAGATAGGGCTCCATCGTCGTGGACAGCCTGATATGGCTGTTGATGATGTAACTGAAATGAAGGAACTTCAAGCCCAGGCTGTATTTCTGCGTATCGGGATTCTGTTCCAGATATCCCAGCGCCGCAAACGTGGAAACGATGTTGTACACCGTCGCCTTATTGTACCCCAGCATGGCCGCCATCTCGGAGATGCCCAGCGTCGGCTTTTCCGTGGTAAAGCATTCGAGCACCTGGATGGCCTTTACCAGCGACTTCACTTTGATATCCGTTTCCATAAGTTCCTTTTTGTTTGAAGACTCCATAAAATGACAGCCCCTCCCCCGCACTTCTGGGGCTCCCTGTCCGTCCACACGGATGCACATATATGTGGAAGCCCGCTCTTTTAGCATAAGACAAATGGCATAAAATGTCAAATTTTATCTGACGGCACACCGGACAAAAAACGCCCCGATAACGGCAAAGGGCTGCCCCGCCGGCCAGCCCTTCGTCATGTCGTATTATTTCATTCTGTATCACGATAAATCCGCATCAGATACAGTATGTCCGATAGGTATCCCCGATCAGCTCATCCATCACTCGGATCTCCTGTCGGAAGGTTTCCGTCAGGAGGGAACTGTCCTGACATCGGGAATCGATCCGGACGGGCAGCTTCTCCAGATTCCGGAGATGCCATTTCGCGTTTACCGGGTAGAGCTGCCTTTCAATCAGCGCGCTCATCGTGAGCACATTGCTGACTTTCTCCGCCGCCTCCTCCATGAAATGCTCACAGAGCCATACATAGAGCTCCGGATGGAAGTTCGCCATGACGCCGCAGTATCCGTCCGCACCGTCCCGCAGGGACTGCAGGAGCGTGGCCGTGTTGGCGTTGAACAGCTGCATGCTGCTGCCTTTGATCTGTTCCAGCTTCTGCCTGATCGCCGCGATGTCGCAGCAGGTATCCTTCAGGAAATGGAATTTCCCCGTGCCGATCATGGCCTGAATTTCCCGGCCGCGCAGAATCCGTTTGTAGGGATAGGGGCATTCATAGATTCCCAGGCGGATATCCGGATTCAGTCTGTCCAGAAGCCTGTAGAAATTCTCTGTCCAGACTTCCTCCGGATCCTCCGGGCCGGCAAGCCTGTTGGACAGAAGAATCGCCGCATCTGCTCCCAGATCCCAGACAGCATTCAGTTCCTCCGCCTGCGCTTCGATATCCTCCGAGGTGTTCGCGCTGGCGATCACCGGCACCCGTCCCCTCGCCGCCTCCATCGTGACCTCCACGATCTTCAGTCTTTCCTTCTGGTTCAGATAGAAGATTTCGCTGGACTGGCATGCCGCGAACAGCCCTTTGACGCCGCTTCCGACATACCATTCCGTAAGCGCCGCAAGCGCGTCCTCATCAAGCGCGCCTTTTTCCGTATACGGCGTCAGCATCACCGGCCAGACGCCGCCGGGAAATTTTTCTGCAAAATCCATATTTATACCCCCTAGCGCGCTTCGGCGCGCATACCAATCAAAATTCTTGACAATAGAATCCTGTTATTTCCGTACAATCCACAGCTCGCTGACGGCGAATGCCTTCAGCGTTCCGTATACCTGCCATTTCAGCCTGAGCGTCCCGTCCGCATAGCTGCTCTTCGGCAGATCATATTCCCACACCGCGCCGCTGCTTATCTCCCGTCTGGGGATCCTGTCGGCAAGCAGCGTGTCCCCAGCATAGAAGCGGCATTCCGTATCCTCTTCCGGCTTCTGCATATGATGGACCGCCTTCAGGAAGGCATTGGGATAGAAGGCCTTCAGCCCATATTCCTTTTCCGGATCCAGGCCGTCAAAGGTGACCTCCAGGGGAGTCCCATACAGCGCGGTGGCATTCCAGGCCCAGCTCAAGGGCATGGGGAATTCGTCATGCCAGCCCCGCATCTGATGGAACATGCCCATGATGCTGTAAATGCTGTGATCCTTCAGAGGCGTCTTCAGATAGCCGGGATCCTCCTCCCAGGTTCTGTACTGGGTCACATGGGCGAAGCCTTCCGGCGTGCCCAGGCTGCAGTAGATGCCCCCTTCCCCCGGATCCTCGCGGGAAATGCAGGCGAACAGCTCTCCCACCCTGCGCTCTTCCTCAGTCTCCTTTTCAATCTCCTTCATCCTGCCCATCAGATACTGATAATCGTTCAGCGGCATGCCGGCGGTCTCCAGGTAAGCCCCTCTGATCCAGCGCTGCCCGTGGTGCCATGTGACCGTCAGCTGAATCTTACAGTTTTTATAAAGCTCGTCTGCCAGCTTCTGCATTTCAGCCAGCACTTCCTCCATGGCCGGGACGTCTCTGGAAAGGTTCAGCGCGCTCCTGGCTTCCTTTATGGCCGCTTCCGAGCCAAGCTGCGCCGCCCGGGCGAGAACTTCCCTGGCCTTTTTCTCATTCTCCTGATCCGCCGTGTATTTGTGCTTTGTCCAGTAGTCGCTGAAAATGCGCAGCTTAATCATCTGGTAGCGGTAGTTGTTCCGGGTCTTTTCATCCGCTTTCTCATCCAGCGCGCACATATCCCGGTATACCCTGTCGATCCCCTCATTTGCCAGAACCGGGCCCGTCCAGTCGTCCTCCGAACGCAGCACCAGATCCGCAAGCTCCTCCGTGATCTCAGAATCGATGAACAGCCGGACATAATCCCGGATGGTATCCGCCGCCTCCGTCCTGCTGTCGAAATCCTGGTCGCACCAGATGACCTTGTTGATATCGTCATGGATGCCTTCGGAGTAGGTGATCGCGCCGCATGTGTACGGCTCGATCATGTTGTGTATGTATTTCATGGCCTTTGGGCGGGCACTGTTCCCTTCCCGGCCCAGCGTCATCGCAAAGGCGTTGTCCCACATGGGCACAGGGAACTGGCAGTTCGTGTTATGGGAAATGTCCGGGTAATTGCGGATATTGTGCCTGTATCTCTCCGGCAGCTTATCCCGTATCTCCGTGATCTCATGCTGCTCCCAGGGGGCGAAGCAGACACCGTCGATCCAGTCCGGCTCCTTTGCTATCAGATCATAAAAGTCATCATACCAGCCCGGTTCCGGCTGAAAATGCTGGGGAGCCACCCAGACCCCCGCATGGGGATGGTATTTGCGCATGATCTTCACGCACTCCTCCGTGACCTGCATGGCCCTGTCCGGCCAAAGGGAGCCGGGATCCCCCAGCGGGACCAGAATCGCGTCCAGGTAAGGGATGGAGGAGAAAATCAGCTCCCTCTCCTGCAGCTCCCTGTACAGGCAGTCTAAATCGTCATAGTCTTCCCCCACGTTAGGATACCACAGCCATACATCCATGTGGTAGGAATGGATGATCCTGGAGACCTCAATCATCAGCCGGAAGGGATCCTCCACGAAGGTGGAAGAAAACAGGGCATCGTCCGTCTTCGGCGGCAGGAGCTCTATGGCGTTGGCGCCGAACAGGGCCATGTCCCTGATATAGCGCTCGAAATCCTTCACAGTCCAAGCGCTGTAGGTATTGTTCTTATCCCGAAATCCCAGCTGATGGCCCCGCAGCGGATATTCCGGCGTCATGCTCACGCCGTCCAGCTCCTCCGGGCACAGGATCCTCCCGTTTTTAGCCGCGACTCTGCGGAGGATCCGGGCGCAGCCGTAGAATTCTCCCCTCTCGTCCTTCCCCAGGACAATCAGTCGCCTGCGGCCTTCCCCGCCCGCGATCCTGATGCGGAAGCCCTCCTTTCCCGCCTCGGGGATATCGCGGAACAGCTCCAAAAGGTTCTCTCCATAAGCCGCCGGATTTCCTTCATTATAAAATTCTATGGTGTCCGCCTCGGCGGATACGGCGTTGCCGCGAAGGTCCACGCCGCTCCGTCCTGCAAGCTCCTCGCAGAAGACATCCACAGTCTTTTTCTCAAAGACAGTCATATAAGGTGTTTTCGGAACAACAGCAGTCGCCAGATCAAACATAACCTCACCTTTCTTTGACATATGCCGGGATACTTTGACGACATCCCGGCATATATCCTGAATAAGCTATTTACTCATTTTATCATATCGTTTTCTTTACTGTAAAGCCCTCTGATATGCGGTATTGAAAAGCTCCTCAAGCCGCTCCGTACCCTGGCCCTTCAAGGTCTCCACCAGGCTGCCCCAGTCGTCTAAGGATTTCTGTCCGTTGATATAGGACTCGATCTCAGCGTTGAACACATTGGAAAGGGCCTGCTGCAGCTCGGTCACTTCCTCCTGCTCCTCCGTGGTGAAGAAAGGAACGGCAGGATTGTAATCGA
>CAOOJO010000021.1:12591-13444 GCA_948496895.1 uncultured Acetatifactor sp.
TCAGCCCCTCTTCCGTCCATCCGCGGATCACCTTGCCCTGCTCGATGAAGATCGGGTCGGATACCTCCGCGTACAGCGCTTCGTCAATGTACTCGCCCAGGCTCAGAAGGCCTACGCCAAGGGCTCCCTGAATGCCGGAGAAAACGTCCGCGTCATTCTGATGCTCCGCGATCAGATCCGGATTGGTCTTGATCGTGCCGTCGGCTTCCACCGTATAATCCACGCCTTCCTCGCCGAAGTTGGTCACCATGCGTCCCTCTTCCGTGTACATCCAGTTCAGCAGCTCCATGATGCGCTCCGGATATTCCGTATCCGCATTGACGCAGGTGAACTCCGTCCAGTCCCTTTCGTATCTCAGCGCCCTCCTGGTTCCGTTTTCCTTGCTCTCCAGAGGGGCGATGATATCGAACCTGGCGTTCTCATCGACCTGAGCCAGAGCGGGATTGTACACGCGCCCGATGAAGGAGTTGTTGTCCACCACCATGGAAAGACTGCCGTTGCTCAGCTTCTCATGCAGGGTATCCTTGTCCATCGTGGCATAATCGGGATCCAGCAGGCCGTCCTTATAGGCATTTGCCAGGAAGGTGATGACGGTCTGAAAGGAATCCTGCGTGGGGCCATAGAGCCACTTTTCTTCCCTGGGCTCATAGTACATGCCAGAACCGCTGAAGCAGGGGAATCCGCCGGAGCCCATGGCATAGGCCAGCTGTCCGAACATATAGGTGGTCTTGTTCCTGGTGGAAAATACGTACTGATCCGGATACTTCTCCTTGATGGCCAGCATCACCTGGTACAGTTCGTCCCATGTGGTGGGCGTTCCCAGCCCGGTCTCCTCCAGCCTGTCCATGCGCAG
>CAOOJO010000021.1:13454-15371 GCA_948496895.1 uncultured Acetatifactor sp.
TTATGTGATGAAAAGCCTAAAACGGCTATGGCTATAAGTACTTTTTTCATTGAGTCTCTGGAATCCGTACATGCCGCCATCGACCTCATAGGTCTTCGTCGCTGCCGCGCGGTCATCTGCCTGGACGATTCCCAGATAGTCCCCCACCTTATCCTGATAATCATACAGATTCAGGAATTCTCCGGTGGGCGCGTACTGCCGCAGCTCATCAATGTTCACTCCCATGATGATATCCGGCAGATCGGCGGAGGCCAGCGCCACGCTCTTCTTGGTGTTGAAATCGGCATCCGGAATCAGCTGCAGTTCCAGATGGATATTGAATTTCTGCTCGATGAGCTGCACCACCTTGTTGTCTTCCGCGGTGGGCTGCGCGGCCGAATTGGACCGCATGAAGGTCACCGTAATCGGCTCCTGATTGGAGCCCTCCGCAGGTGCGCTGCTTTCCGCCCCTTCCGTCTTTTCCGTCTCGTTTTCGCCCCCCCCGATTGCTTTCCTGCGCTTCCTCCGACGGGGTGTCGGACTGGGCCGGGTCGGAAGAGCCGCCGCATCCGGTCAGCGTTCCGGCCAGCAGGGTCGCGCTGACTGCCACAGCCAGCCACTTCGTTATTTTCTTCATCTTCATCCTCTTTCCTCCTTTTTCTGTTGATTCTTTATGGTACCACCGGCCACATGGCCGAAATCAACCTTTCACGGAACCCACCATGGCGCCCTTCACGAAATATTTCTGTGCGAAGGGGTAAACCACCAGAATGGGGAGCGTGGTGATAAAAATGACCGCGTATTTGATGTTCTTTCCCAGCGCCGCCGTGTCGGCCGCCACGGACGTGGCGCTGTTCCCCGCCGCGCTGCTGCTCATGACGATATTCCTCAGCAAAAGCTGTAACGGATATTTGGTGCTGTCGTCCATATAGAGCAGGCCCGGGATGTAGGCGTTCCAGAGGCCCACCGCGTAGAACAGCACGATGGTGGCAATGGTCGCCTTGGACAGGGGCAGGATGATCTTCCAGAAAATGACTAGGTCGTTGGCCCCGTCCAGGTAAGCGGATTCATGCAGCGCATCCGGTATGCTCTGGAAGCCTGTCCGCATGATGATCATATACCACACGCTGATTGCCCCCGGAAGCACCATTGCCCAGATGGTGTTCTTCAGATGCAGGGAGGATACCACCATATAATTGGCCACCAGGCCGGAATCAAAGAACATAGTGAAGGTGATAATAAATGTGAAGACTCCTCTTCCATACATGTCTTTCCGGGACAGGGGATAGGCGCACAGGGCGGTCAGGATCGTGGCGATTGCCGTGCCCACCACCGTATACTGCAGGGAATTCCGGAAGGACCTCATCACCGACTGATAGGTCAGCGCAATCTGATAGGCCTTCAGATTGATCCCCTTTGGATATAGCCAGATCTCCCCTCTGGTCACCGCATATCCATCGCTGATGGAGCAGATGAACATGTAATAAATGGGATAAATGACCAGCAGGCACGAGCAGATCAGAAAAACCGCCACAATGGCGCTGAACACCTTTTCCCCGGGGCTTTTCCTTTTCTTTCTGGGCCGCAATGCTTCTTCTATTCTCTTCGTCATGATGATAACCTCCTTACCACAGGCTGGTCGCGCCAATCTTATCCGCCGCTTTATTCGCCAGGCAGATCAGGATCAGGGAAATCACCGCCTGGAAAATGCTGATTGCGGCACCGTAGCTGTAATTTGCGTCGATCAGGCCGCGCCGGTATACATAGGTGGAAATGATATCCGCCGTGGAATAGGTGGCTCCGGTATAGAGCAGGAGGACCTTCTCATAGCCCACGTTCAGCATCCGGCCCATGGTCAGCAGGAACTGAATGGAAATAATGGAGGAGATGCCGGGAAGGCTGATATGCAGCATCTGTTTCCACCGGGAAGCGCCGTCA
>CAOOJO010000022.1 GCA_948496895.1 uncultured Acetatifactor sp.
CTGTCCGCGGCCACCCTGGCTTCAGCCCTTCACGCTCCCCAGCACGATGCCTGACACAAAATATTTCTGCAGGAACGGATACACGCAGAGGATTGGGAGCATGGCGATGAAAATCTGGGCGGCCTTGTTGCCCTTGGCCACCAGGTTCTGCACCTGGCTTATATCAGAAATGCTGCTGGCGTCAATCTTCACCACCACAGTCTGCAGATAGGACTGCAGCGGGTACTTTTCCGCCCGGTTCATGTACAGGATGCCGTCGAACCAGGAATTCCAGTGCCCCACCGAGGAGAACACCACCAGCGTGGCCAGCACCGGCTTAGACAACGGCAGGAAGATCCTGCCCAGGATCCGCCACTCCCCCGCGCCGTCCATCCGGGCGGAATCATAGATTTCATCCGGCAGCCCCTTGAAATAATTCTGCAACAGAATCACGTTATACGCGGAGACCGCGCCGGGCAGGAGCAATGCCCAGATGGTGTTCAGGATTCCCGTGGCCTTAACCACCAGATAGGTGGGAATCAGCCCACCACTGAACAGCATGGTAATCACGAAATACCACATGAAGAAATCCCTCTTCGGGAAAATCTGCCTGCTCTTGGACAGCGGATATCCGGCCAGCACGGTCAGGGCCATATTGATGGAGACGCCCAGCGCCACTCTCTTTACGGCAATCCAAAAGGACACGAGGAACTCATTGCTCTGTATCACATATTTATAGGCCTCCAGATGGAAGCCCACCGGCCAGATGCCCACCTGTCCCGCGTTCACCGCATCCTTGGAGCTGAAGGAAATGGCCAGGGTATTCAGGATAGGATACAGGCATGCCAGGCATACCAGAAGCACAAAGCAATAGTTGAACACCACGAAAGCCCTCCTGGCAAAAGATTCCTTATATTTCATATCGTCACGCTCCCCTCTTAAAATACCTTGTAGCCGGTAAACTTATGCGCAAGCTTATAGGATACCACGATGAACACGGCGCCTACCATGGATTTGAAGAGGCCCGCTGCGGTGGACAGCCCGAAGTTGGCGTTCTCCATGCCCAGGCGGTAGATCAGGGTATCCAGGATATCGCCGCTCTCCAGCGTCACCGGGCTCAGCAGGTTGTACACCTGGTCGAACCCGGCGTTCAGCACGTTCCCCAGGCTCAGGGTCATCTGCAGCACCACGGTGGACAGGATGCCCGGCAGGGTCACGTGCAGCGTCTGCTTCCATCTGCCCGCCCCATCGATGGCCGCCGCCTCGTACAGGTTCATATCGATTCCCGTCAGGGCCGCCATGTAGATGATGGTGCCCCAGCCGAAGCTCTTCCAGATGTCCGTGATGATCAGGATGGGCTTGAACCACTTGTTGTCCACCAAAAATAGTATGGGGCCTATGCCGAACCTGCCCAGGATATGGTTCATGGTTCCGCTGGATGACAGGAAATCGATGATGATTCCCGACATCAGCACCCAGGATATGAAATGGGGAAGATACACCACTGTCTGGGCCACCCTCTTGTAGAGCGTGTTCCTGATTTCATTCAGCAGCAGGGCAAAGACGATGGGTACCAGCAGGCCGAAGACAATCTTCCACAGGGCGATGATGACCGTGTTCCACAGAGCGCGGGAAAACTGGGGATTCCGGAACAGGGTGCGGAAATGCTCCAGGCCGATGAAGCGGGAGCCCGAAAAGCCCAGGGCGGGCTTGTAGTCCATGAATCCGATCACAATGCCCGCCATGGGGATGTAGCTATAGATGAACACGAAGATCATAGGCAATAGCAGCATCAGGTAAAAGGAACGGCAGTTCTTTCTTTTCATAACAGCGTCCTCCTGTCATTCTCGATTCTTTCAGAAAAGGAAAAGGCTGCCGAAACAGCCTTCCCCCTCAGGCAACTATTTCGTTGACTGATACCATTCGTTCACTTCCTGGGTAATCCGCTCCCCGCCGGTCTTCATCCAGGTATCCACCGCCTTGTCAAAGTTATTGATGTCATCGCCCATGATGATCTTCAGGTACTCGCTGTGCAGGATTTCATTCATATTAGTCATATTCTGTAATGCGAATTCCGAGTGTACCGAAGTGAATTTGTTTACCTGGATCCTGCCCTCTTCCCACAGCTTATCCACCAGGCAGAAAACACCGTCAGGGCCTGACATCAGATTGGCGCCTGCCAGATTTACATCCCTGTTCCCCTCTTTTACGACCGCTTTAATGTTCAGGTAGTCCTTCTCGATGCCAGAGCCCAGAACCTTGCTCTCGTCGCCGGTCTCCAGCGCTTCATTGATGGTTCTTGAGATGTCGGCGTTTCTCCAAGGTGCGCGCAGGAACGGTGCCAGACAGTAGTAAAGCGCCGATATCGTTTTGCTTTCGCCATCCTTCTCATATGCATAGCCGTCATAGACTTGCGGATTTTCCGTCAAAAGCTCCATCTGCAGATTGATCATCTTCACCACAGCCTCGGGATGCTCGATACCATTTTTTACGAAAACATAGTTCCACGGGGTGGCATTGCTGCATGCCACATAGGGAGAACCGTCTACGGTCACGCCTTCTACAACAATCCAGTCATCTATCTCCATGGTCTCCGTATTATATAGGGATCCGGGAATCCAATAGGCTCCGTACAAAAGGCCGCACTGTCCGGAAGCAATCCAGCCCGAAACCGTGTCCCAGTCTGCCGCGGCGAAATCCTTCTCAATCATTCCGTCCTTATACATATTCTGTAGTGTCCTTAAGGCCTCTTTCGCTTCGGGCTGCACATCCCCATAGACTAAGTTGCCGTTCTCATCCTCAAGCCAGTTGCTGGTGTGGACGCCATATGCGGCAAAGATGCCTCTCAGATCTCCCAGAGCCGGATAGTTCAGGTTACCGTCCACTGCCATGCCTACGGTCTTCTCCCCTCCCATATTAGCTTCCTGGAAGGCCCTGATTGTGTCAAGCAATTCATCCACAGTGGTAGGCACTGGCAGATTCAGTTCCTCCAGCCAGTCCCTCCTGATATAGAGATATTCTATGTCATCCGGCGTCATCCCCGGGTGGGGCAGGCCCAGCAACTTGCCGTCCTGGGTGACGGCGCTTCTGCATACGCCGCCGTCAGCCTCCACAGCCGCTTTATAGGCATCCGATGCGTACTTCTCATAATACTCGGTCATGTCCTGTACATAGCCGCCCTCTACCAGCTGCTTGTATATGCTTGCCGGAACGACTGCCACATCGGGAATGTCATCCGCCGTAATGGATACGTTCCATTTCGTCTCGTATTCCTCATCGGGAGCCGTCCAGATATAGTCCAGGCTGATACCTAATTCCTCCTGGTATGCCCTGGACCACACATTGTCCTCCAGGGAGCCATAGCCGTCCTGGCTGGAATCAAATGTCAGGTTGGAGCTGGAGCGCGCTATCGTCAGCGTGACTCCGTCCTCATATTTGCCGAAGGGGTCGTTCTCCGCGGTCTCCCCTCCTGGTTCTGCACCGGATTCCTCTTCTGTCCCGGATTCCGCCTCCGATTCCCCTTCTGTCTCCTGCTCGTCCTCCGCGCTGCTCTCCGGCTCCTTCTGGGATTCCTCCACAGATTTGCTCTCAGGCTCCTGCCCGCCGCATCCGGCCAGGCTTCCCAGAATCAGGCCTGCCGCCAACATTGCCGCTACTGCTCGCCTCTTCATGTGTTTCTCCTCCTTCTTCTCGACCATTTGATATCCGCATGCTTCTATGTACATTTTTAATCAGGATATGGCATATTGGCATGCTGTTTTTCGGAATTATAGATATATCCTCATATTTGTTTCCTAATTCCTTTATTCATTTTAACAAATCCTTTCCCGTACCGAAATTCAACAATGTTAATATTTTTCTACTTTTTTACACAAAATATCCTGGAAGCGCCGCCATGGCTGGAAATGGAGGCACAAAAAAAGAACAGAACATTCCACAAGGCGCGAAATGCCTGTCCCTTTCATAGGCTCTAATCCCTCAAAGCTATCTCTGCAGCTTCTCAAACAGATCCCCGAACAGCCTGTCCCGATTCACATGATAGACATACCGGATGAAATGCCTGGTATCGTCAAAGGCGTACTTCCCGTCGTACTCCGGGATGGGGCTGTGGATCAGGTAGTCCTGCATGAAGTCCCCGTCCAGGAGCCAGGCCACAGCGGTCACGTCCCAGATGACCCTTGACCAGAACCTGCCCGCATCCAGCAGGGTCACTTCATCCAGGACATGCTCCAGGAGATAGTCGCACAGCTTGTTCCTGCCCTTAAGGTGATATTCCAGCTCCGGCCCGGTGGTGGCGAATTCCGAGACCACGCCCATGCAGGGCAGCTGCACCAGAGGGACGCCGCAGCCGAAGATAATCCTGGCAGCAGCTATGTCCTGCACCATGTTGAACTCTTCCGTATCCGGCCAGTTCAGCGCATGTCCCCCCAGCCAGACCACCACTATGCGGCCAATAATCTCCGGGTTCAGCAGGATGGCGGAGGCGATGTTGGTAATCGCGCCAATGCTTACCACGTACAGCGGATTCTCGGCTGAGTACTGCATGGCCCGCTGTGCCAAATCTTTTGCCGCATCCGATATTATGGGTTCATCTTCATTCGGCAGGTAATCCGTGGAGCCCCTGTAGGTCACTTTCTTCAATTCCTCGGCCTCCAGCAACGTGAGCACCTTCTGGATTTCCTGGTAGCTCCTCTCCATACCGTCCGCAGGGCCTTCGGAGTGATGATTCGAGAAGGGCGCGGCGTAGATGGCCTTCACCTCCAGCTTTTCCACCGACCTGACCATATAGGACAGGGCGAACTGGTCGTCGATTTCGTTGTAGGTGTCCGTATCCAGAACCACGTCGATTTTTCCGGCGGGCTTCTCCAGCCGCCTTACCATTTCCGCGTCGGACGCTATCTTCCATTTGGACGCAGCGTTCATCATGTTGATATCCTCCTAAATCCTATGTTCGTTTTGTAGTTCGCGATTTCTTTAAAGTCACAGAGCTATCGGACACCTCTGACTTCAGCTTCCGTTTTTTCGCAAAACCGCTTTCAGAGGAGAATGCATGCTCAGTCCAGAGATATCCAGTATCTTTCCAGATTTATGCCTGCGTCAGGTTCATGCACAGTGCTCTCGTATATACCGCCATTCCTGAGTATGACCCTCCGGCTGCCCTCATTGCTGTCCATGCAGCTTACAATCACCCTATCCAGCCCCAGCTTCCGGCACTGGGAAAGGGCATCGTGAAGCATCTGAGTGGCATAGCCCTTCCTGCGCTCAGAGGGGCGGACGCTGTAGCCGATATGCCCGGCATATTTCTCCAGGTATTCGTTCAGGTAATGCCTAATCTGGATGGCTCCCACCATCCTGCCATCGTCCTCGCGGATATAAATGAACTGCGTGGCGGGAACCCTGCCGTCAGGGCAGGTCTCTTCCCGCAGATAATCCACGGCCTCCCTTATCCAGTCGCAGACCTGCTCCTGCCGTCTGAGAGACCCGCATCCGTCCATGCTCCCGCCCTCTGCCAGGAATTCCTGGCGGAAGGCCTGTATTTCCTTTTCGTATTCCATTGTCGGTATGATCAGCTTCATCTGCCAGCCCCTCCCATTCGGTTCTTGTATATATGATCCGTAATCTTGTCCCTGCCATGAGCCGATATGCAGGCTATCCTATCCCCAAAGGAGCCCAAGCTTCAGAGAAAAAATCATGTCCGGCATTGGAGTCCTCTATTATGACCAATGTCGGGTTTATTGAGGTACTATAGGCACCCTTCATCCGCATTCTCCCTCAAAAATCTGCTCGCATGGGGAAGCAGCTCTGACATGTCGCGCACTGTCTGGCCGCTGTTCAGCACCACCACCTCCACAGCGAAAGGCTCCTCCCAGCCGAAGTCCATGATATGCCTCAGATTGATCGTGACATCCTTTTCTTTGGCTATCTCCAGGATCCACTTCGCGCAATTGTCGCCGCAGGTAGACGCGTTGAATATATTCTCCGGTTCAAAATACATCAGAAGCAGCGTCTTCGTCCCCCCTGCCAGGCTCACAGGCGGAATCTGTCCCAGCACAGGGCTTTCGATGCAATGGCTGTCCAGCACCTTTGACTTGTCGATGTCCTGAATGACTGCTTTCGCAAAAGCTGAGGTAATCCACTCATCCTCATATACTACATCAAAGTAATCCGACGTATTGTATATCGCGTCCTCCATATCTCCAAAATATATTTTCAGCATGTTCCATTCCCCATATAGAATTCATCTCGCCCGATTCCCGCAGCCCTTTACAGACAGTGCGCCAAAGCCCCGACCTCGAGGCTGAGGCGCACTGCGTCAATCTGCTGTCTGTTTCCGTCAATCCAGCACGATCTCCCTGTGCTGCTCCGCGGAATCGTAGATGGCCTGCAGGATCTTAGCCGTCTTCAGCACGGTATCGACATGGGAGGGAAGCTTCTCGCCGGTGCGGATGCATCTGACGAAGGAGTCGATCTCGGTCTGGAACATGTCCTCGCTCTTGCCCTCGGGGGTGAACTTCACCAGCGCGTCGTGCTCCGCCGTGTACACGGTGAAGTCCCCGCCGTACTGCAGGCGGATGCCGCCCTTGTCGCCCATGAAGTCGATGAAGGTCTCGCTCTCGCCGATGTTCTGGGCCCAGGCGCCGTGCATGGTGAAGGTGGGGCCGTCGGTGCGGATCAGGGCGGTGACGGAATCGTCCACGTCATAGATGCCGTCCTTCACGGGAGGGCCTGCCCACATTTCCTTGTAGGTGTATCCCTCGATGTCCCTGCCCAGCTTGCAGAAGGTCTCGCCGGACACCGTCAGGGCCTTGGGATCGCCCAGGCAGTACATGGACAGATCCAGATAGTGCACGCCCCAGTCAATCAGCACGCCGCCTCCTGAAATCTCCTTGGTGGTGAAGGCTCCGCCCAGTCCGGGGATGCTCCTGTGGGCGCGGAAGCTGATGTATACATGATAGATCTCGCCCAGGCGGCCCTCCTGGATGTACTCGCGGATGCGGTTCACCTGGTTGTTGAAGCGGTTCACCACGCCGATGTTCAGCACCTTGCCGGTCTCGTGCTGGGCCTGCTGCATGGCCACGGCCTCATCGTAGATCCTGGCCGCGGGCTTCTCGCAGAGCACATGCTTCCCTGCCTTCAGCGCGTCTATGGAAATCACGGAGTGCATCCGGTTAGGGGTGCAGACGGACACGGCCTCCACCTCAGGGTCTGCCAGCACATCGTGATAGTCCACCACAGCCTTGCCGCAGCCGTACTTCTCCACGGCGGCATCCGCCCGCTCCGGGATGATGTCGCAGAAATACTTGATCTCCACATCCTCGTTCTTCATGTAGGCGGGGATGTGCGCGCTGTTGGCGATGGTTCCGCAGCCAATGACTGCCACTTTCATTTTGTCCATAGATATGTTCTCCTTTCGGGCCCCTGTCCATGTCATGGGTCTAAAGCCCAGCGCCAGGGCACCATATGTAACTTCATTCTGCCACATAAATAGTAAAAAGACAATACTTTTTTCAATCATTTTGCGGAATTTCCCGAAGCTTCTCAGTCCAAAATCTCTTGCGAAAAGCTTCCCGCCATGATACCATGATTACAGAGCAGGCAAGGGGGCAAACCATGGGAATTTATGTGAATCCGAGAAACACAGCCTTTCAGGAGGCTGTCAACTCCAAAATCTATGTGGACAAAAGTATGCTGATTCCCTATGTGAACAGCGTCCTGCATACAAAACAGAAAAATATATGCGTCAGCCGTCCCCGCCGTTTCGGGAAGTCCATGGCTGCGGATATGCTTGTGGCCTACTACAGCAAGGGCTGCGACTCTGCCGGTCTGTTCGCTCCCCTGAAAGCGGCACGGGATTCCTCCTTTCAGGCCCATCTGAACCGGCATGACGTGATTCGTCTGGACATTCAGCTGTTCCTGGAGTCCAAGCGGGATGCGGATACGTTTATCGCCGATATAGAGCGGTCGGTGGTGGAAGAGTTAAAGGAAAGCTTTCCTGGCTGTGGGGATTTTGGCCCTGACATCAGGCTGAAGACGGCCCTGAACAAGATATTCGACATGACGGGAACGGGATTCGTCTTCGTAATCGATGAATGGGACTGTGTATTCCGGTTGGCAAAAGAGCGCGACGATGTGCAGAAAGAGTACCTGGATTTCCTGCGCGGCCTATTCAAGGGTCAGGATTACTCCGAGCTGGTCTATATGACAGGAATCCTGCCTATCAAAAAATATGGGGAGCATTCCGCGCTGAATATTTTCGATGAGTACTCCATGACCGATTCCAGGAATCTGGGAGAGCATTTCGGTTTTACCGAAGAGGAGGTACGGGCGCAATGCGCCTTACATGATGTGGATTACGATGAGATGGAACGCTGGTATGACGGCTACCTATTGGGAGCATGCCATATCTATAATCCCAAGTCCGTAACGGACGCATTGCTGTGGAAAGAATTTCAGAGCTACTGGACCGGTACTGAAACTTATGAAGCTCTGAAGGTTTATATCAACAGCAATTTCGATGGCCTGAAAGAAGCCATTATTGAAATGCTGGGCAATGGACGCTGTGAAGTCAATCCGCGAAGATTCCAGAACGACATGACTACATTCACAACAAAAGATGATGTCCTTACCCTCCTGGTACATCTGGGCTATTTAACCTATGACAAGAAAAACAATCAGGTCTTCATCCCCAACCAGGAAATCACGCAGGAATTCCTGAATGCGGTGGACGGCCCCGGCTGGAGCGGGCTGGCAGAGGCGCTGAATCAATCGTATGCGCTCTTGAAGAGCACATGGATCCTGGACGGCCCGGCTGTGGCAAAAGGCATGGATGCCATCCACAGCGAGACTTCCTCCCTGTTGAAGTACAACAGCGAGAACTCTCTCACCTGCGCTGTACTTATGGCATACTACAGCGCCAGAGCGTACTACATGCGGCCCATCATGGAGCTGCCCTCCGGAAAGGGCTTCGCCGATGTGGTCTATCTGCCCAGGAAAAACGTCAGCCGCCCGGCTTTGGTAGTGGAATTGAAATGGAACAAGTCCGCCTCCGGTGCCATCAGGCAAATCCAGGATCGGCAGTATGCATCTTGGATTCAGGACTACACCGGAGATATCCTGCTAATCGGTATCAATTACAGTACTAAGGACAAGACCCACGAATGCACCATTGAAGTCCACAGAAAGGATTCCTGAATATATCTTTTCAAAGCTTTGGGGCGGACATCTGTCCGCCCCATTTCAGCCTCTATCTCAATCTCTCTGTGCCGTCTGCCTCATTGTCCGCGGGAATCACAGCGCAAGCTCCTCCGTGGATTCCGAACCTAGGCGCTTCACCAGAATCCGGCTGTAGGGCTTCTCATAGCCCCCATGGACGATTTCGCCGTCTACGGAGCCGTCTTTCTTTACCGTGAAACGGTACTGATGGTACTGGCCCTCCCTGTAGGCGAAGTCCTCGCCGTTGTCCAGGTAATGGTCATAGCTCCCCTCTCCGGGATATACGTCCAGCAGTAAAGTATCCATCGGTTTCTCGCCCACGTAAGACTGCTCCTCCATCATGGGCAGGATAGCCCCCGCCTTCACGTAGATGGGGCAGGTATCCAGCGGCGCTTCCCGCACGAACCACACGGGCCCCTCTATCCGCTCCTTGGTCCAGTAGTCGTACCAGGTTCCCTCCGGCAGGTACACCATGCGCTTCCTCATGCCCTGCTGCACCACCGGTGCCACCAGAATCTGGCTGCCCACCAGGAATTCGTCATTGCACTCCCTGGCGGTCTGGTCCTTCTCGTAATGGTACACCAACGGCCGCATGATCGGCGCTCCCGTGCGCTCCTCCTCATAGAACAGGTCATAGAAATAGGGAAGCAGCCGATAGCGCAGCTTCACGTACTTGCGGTAGATGTCCAGCACCTCTGTGCCGAACCGCCAGGGCTCCTGCTCCCTGGTGCCCATGGAGGAGTGGTTGCGGAACAGGGGCGAGAAGCACCCTACCTGCACCCATCTGGTCAGCAGCTCCGGGGTGGTGTCCGCGCCGAAGCCGCCGATGTCCGTGCCCACGAATGCCATGCCGGAGAGCCCTAAGTTACAAAGCTGGGGGATGGCCATCTGCACATGGGCCCACATGCTGTGGTTGTCCCCTGTCCAGGCGGTGGTGTATTTCTGGCTCCCGGCGTAGCAGGCCCTGGTGATGACGAAAGGCCTGCGCCCGTCCAGCTTCTTCAATCCCTCGTAGGTGGCCTTTGCCATGAAATGGCCGTATACGTTGTGCATCTCGCTGTGGTCGATCTCCCTGTCCTCGTCCGTGAACTTCACGTCGTCGGGCAAGGGCCCGTGGAAGCTGGCGGGCTCGTTCATGTCGTTCCAGATGCCGCGGACGCCCATGTCCAGCAGGAATTTCTGGTTCTCGCCCCACCATCTGCGCACGGCGGGATTTCCGAAGTCGGGGAAGGCCGCGTCCCCGGGCCAGACGGCATTGATGTAGACCTCTCTCTCCGGCGTCCTGGCAAAGTAGCCATTCTCCACGCCCTCATTGTATACATGGTACTCTTCATCCTTCTTCACGCCGGGGTCATTGATGGTGACGGCCTTGAAGCCCCTGTCCTTCAGGCTCTTGAGATACCCCTTCGGGTCATCGTGGTAGCGGCCCATGTTCCAGGTGAAGACCCGGTAGCCCTCCATGTAGTCGATGTCGAAGTGGATCACGTCGCAGGGGATGTCGTTGTCCCGCATACCCGAGGCCACTTCCTCCACGTCCTCCTGGGTCATGTAGCCCCATCTGGACTGATGATACCCTAGCGTCCAGCGCTGGGGCAGTGGGCAGGTCCCCGTGAGGTAGGTGTAGCCCTGGAGCACCTGGGCCAGGGAGTCCCCGGCGATATAGTAGTAATCCAGGTCGCCGCCCTCGGAGCCGAACCAGTAGTATTGATCCGACTCCTGTCCCATGTTGAAATAGCTCTTGAAGGTATTGTCCGCAAAGATGCCGTAAACATGGCTGTCCGTCAGGGCCATGAAGAACGGGATGGACTTGTACAGGGCCTTGAAGCTGTCCACCTGGGGATCCGGGTTGTCGGTGTTCCACATTTCGTACTCATAGTGACGTTTGTCCAGGAACCCGGTCTTGTCCCCCAGGCCGTAGAAATGCTCGCCACCCTGGAGCTTTTTCACCACCTCGAAGGCGCAGCCCTTTCTGTCTCCCAGGGGGGAATGCCCCTCGGCCTCCAGGAGCTTGATCATCTCGCCGCTGACCCGCTTCAGGGGCTCTCGCTGTCCTCTGTAGTCCGCGCAGACCTCCTCGCCCTCCTTGTCGTAGAAGTCCACGTAGAAGCCGTCGCTCACCCGGACGGAGACCTCTCCCGTGTGGATCCAGAGGCCGTCCTCCTTCCTCTCGGTGCGGATGTCCACCGGAACGGCCTTTTCTCCCTCAATCGCCTTGGAGCCTGCCCTGCCGGCGCCGCTGCCGCTGAACACGTTCACGATGCGCGGGGTCAGCGCCTCTATCCGGGCTTTCCCCTCCTGGAAGCTCAGCTCTATGGTCTGTCCTTTCACCTCAAACCCTGTCAGTCTGCCATATCCCATATTCTTTCATGCCTCCTTATTGCCCTGGGCCTCTGCCTTTTCTGAAGCGGCTTTGCCTTTTCCGCTGGCCGTTTTCTTTTCCAGGGCCTCTTTCTCCGCCTTTTCCAGCGCAGCCTTCTCCAGCGCTTCCTTTTCCTCCCGCTCCTTCCTCAGCTTCAGCTCCTTCTTCTCGTTCTCCACCCGCTGCTTCTCCTCGGAGAGCCTGCTGCTGATCCGGGTGAGGCGGTAGATCTTCTCAAGGGCCGCCTCGTCCAGCATGTCCGCGGACATCCGCCACTCCCAGTTGCCCCCAAGGGTGGAGGGGTGGTTGATCCTGGATTCCGCGTCCAGCCCCAGGTAGTCCTGCACGGGTATGATGCAGGTGTTGGCGCTGCTCATCATGGCCATGCGGACGAAATCCCAGTATTTCTCATCCTCCGGCGTGGAAGCGTTGTCCATGTACTCCGTGGCGAAATCCTTGGACTCCTGGTCCAGGCCCTTGTACCACTGCACCAAAGTCTCGTTGTCGTGGGTGCCGGTGTAGACCACGCAGTTCCTCTCGTAGCTGTGGGGCAGATAATCCGTCTCCTCCCTGGGGTCGAAGGCGAACTCCAGCACCTTCATGCCAGGATACCCGCTGTCTTTGAGCAGCTGCACCACGGTGTCCGTCAGGAAGCCCAGATCCTCCGCGATGATCTGCTTCTCTCCCAGATGCCTGTTCAGGGAGCGGAACAGCTCCATGCCGGGGCCCTTCTCCCAGTGGCCCCGCTCCGCCGTCTCGTCCCCGAAGGGAATGCTGTAGTACTCGTCGAAGCCGCGGAAATGGTCGATCCGCACCACGTCATAGAGCTTGAAGCAGTGATCCAGCCTCTGGCACCACCATTTGAAGTCCGTCTGCCTGTGGTAGTCCCATTTGTACAGAGGGTTCCCCCAGAGCTGCCCCGTGGCGGAGAAAGCGTCCGGCGGGCAGCCCGCCACCGCGGTGGGCTGGAAGTCCGCATCGAACTGGAACATCTCCGGATGGGCCCAGGCATCTGAGGAATCGAATGCCACGTAGATCGGGATGTCCCCAATGAACTGGATTCCGTTATCATTTGCATATTTTTTCAATTTATTCCACTGGACATGGAATTCGAACTGGAGGTATTTGTAAAACTCGATGTCGAAATAGCATTCCCTCCTGTAGTAGTCCATGGAGTAGTCCCAGCGCTTCTTGATGTCCTCCGCCCACTCCTCCCAGGCAGCCCCGTCGAATCGCTTCTTCACCGCCATGAAGAGGGCGTAGTCCTCCAGCCAGTCCGCGTTCTCCCGGACGAAGCGGACGAACTCCGGGTTCTGGGCGATGTTGCTGCGCTCATAGGCCAGGTGCAGCAGGGGGAAGCGCTCCTCGTACATCTTGCCATAGTCGATCCGGGCCGGGTCGTCCCCGAAATCGCAGGCGGCGCATTCCGCCTCGGTCAGCACACCCTCCTCTATCAGCGCCTCCAGGTCGATGAAATAAGGGTTCCCCGCAAAGGAGGAGAAGGACTGATAGGGGGAGTCCCCATAGCTGGTGGGCGACAGGGGCAATATCTGCCAGTAGCTCTGGCCCGCCTCCCTCAGCTTGTCAACGAAATCATATGCCTCCCTGGAAAAGCAGCCGATGCCGTACTTTGACGGCAGGCTGGCAATGGGAAGCAGAATACCACTTGCTCTTTTCATAACTGTTTACCCTGTCCTTTCTTAGGAACTTTTTTCATAATTCTCTGCGCTCCAACGAACGTCTGTATCCTGATCGATTACGGCTCCCCTTTCGGGAAAGGGACTGATGTCTCTTCCCCCGCCCCTGTCTTCCCCAGGAGCATGCCGCTGCGGGCCGCCACCCGGACGGCTCCTTCCGGCAGCTCCACCTGTCTGCGGCAGTCCGCTTCCAGGCCGTCCGCCAGGATCTCCCAGCGCCCCGGCCCCGGACCGTCCGCAAGCCCCGGGCTTTCCCTGGCCCACATGCTGTCCTCCGGCAGCCCCACCTCGAAGTCCTCCTCGGAACCGTTGTATACGATGAACAGCTCTTCCCATGGGGAAGCCCCGCTGCCGGGAATCCGATCCGCGCCGCCCCGATTGTCCACCCGGAAGGACACCACGCCCTCCCTGTGGATTTCCCGGCAGCCGATCCGCTCCGCCGCGGAGGGGGATTTGTCGCACAGGCCCGGCAGCTTCTTCCGCAGGCGTATCAGGCCCCTGTAATACTCCACCAGCTCCCCGTACTCCGATACTCTGCTCCAGTCCAGCATGTTCAGCTCCGGGGAGGAGCAGTAGCTGTTCTCGTCCCCCAGCTTCGTCCGCCCGAACTCCTCCCCCGCCTGGAAAAACAAGTTCCCCTGGCAGGTGAAATAAAGGAACGCGGCCAGCTTATTGGCGGCAAGCACGTCCTCATACCGTGCGGAGAAATCCGCCTCCTCCCCGTGCATGGACAGCACCAGCTTATCCCAGAGGGTGAGATTGTCGTGGGCGGAGACATAGTTCACGATCTGGTTGCAGCTTTTGGGCACATATCCGGCCCCACCGTCCCGCCAGCCTGTTACCCCGTGGAGGACAGCCTCCCCGAACCCTTCCCCGCCGTTGGCGAAGCCCGGAGCCGCCCCGTCGAACATGCTGCCCTTGATGGCGTCCCTGGTGTCGTCGCAGAACATGGCAATGCCATCCTCCAGCAGCGCCACGTTTTCCTTCACCGCCAGCTTAGTCCCCTCCTCCGTGGGGGAGGGCCCGGCGCTCCAGGGCTCCCCGTAGAGCAGCTTCTCCCCGGGGCCGAAGCTCTCGTCCAGCTCCCGGCGGATGCGGTTCATCAGCTCCACGGTCATCAGGCCCATGAGGTCGAACCGGAATCCGTCCACATGGTACTCCCTGGCCCAGTACAGCACGGAGTCCGCTATGTAGTTGTCCACCATGGCCCGCCCCGCCGCCATGTCATTGCCGCAGCCGGAGCCGTTGGACAGCTTCCCGTCCTCCCCGAGACGGTAGTAATAGCCCGGAGCCGTCCGCTCCAGCCAGGAATCCGCCCGGTGGGTGTGGTTGTACACCACGTCCATCACCACCCTTAGCCCCGCCCGGTGCAGGGCCTGGATCATCTCCTTGCACTCCCTGATCCGCACCGTGCCGTCGGTGGCGTCCGTGGCGTAGGAGCCCTCCGGCACATTGTAGTTCACAGGGTCATAGCCCCAGTTGAACTGCCCGCTGTCCCCGGCCTCATCTACAGACCCGTAGTCGAAGAAAGGGAGCAGGTGCACATGGGTCACGCCCAGGCTCCTCAGATACGCCATGCCCGGGCTCTCCACCGTGAATGCCTTATATTTCCCCCGATACCGCTCCGGCACCCCGCTGTCCGGGTCATGGGAGAAATCCTTGATGTGCAGCTCATAGATGATCCGCTCCCCGCACTCCCCGGGGGCGGCATCCGCCTCGAAGCCCGGCGGATCCGTCCGGCCCAAATCCACC